>DATIQP010000464.1:0-7119 GCA_035470765.1 Polyangiaceae bacterium
ACCTGCGGGCCGGCCCAACGTGTCTCGTTCGCTTCGCCCCCTGCTCGTCGGCCTGGCCATCGGCGCCGGGGTCGTCCGCACCGTGTCCGCGAACGACGCGGGGGTCGCAGCGCCCGCCCCCGCGCCGACGCGAACCGCCACCTCGGCGCCCGCCCCGCCCGCGCCCGCGGCGTCCGCGGCGCCGGCGCACGCTCCGCAGGCCGCGAAGCCACAGGGCGCCACGGGCACGGGTCGCTCCAGCACGACCGCCGCGAAGCCCAACGCCAAGGGCCAGAGACAGGGCACGGCGTCTCGCGCCACGCGGACGCCGGATCCCGCCACGCGGCACCAGGTCGCGGGCGGCCCGACGGGTGACGACCTGGCCGCGGGCGTCGAGAGCCCCGAGCTCGTCGCGCTCCGCGAGGCCGAGCGCGAGCTCTTTCCGCCCGCCGCGCCCGCGCTCGGGGGCGCGTGGCCGAGCGAGCTGCCGGCGTGGCGCTCGCCCATCGACACGCCCGTTGTCCACGCGACCGGCGTGCCGGTGTCGCCCCCCGAGTCGCGTCCTCCCCCGGCCGAGGGCGGCAAGGACCTGTCGTGGCTCTCGCAGCTCGAGCTGCCGGATTTGCCCGTCCGCTGGGACGCGCGCCTCGTGCGCTACCTCGAGATGTACAAGGACGATCCCCGCGCGCGCGGCGCGCTCGTCATCTGGCGCAGGCGCGCCGGCCGGTACAAGGACGCGGTGGCGAGCGTGCTGCGGCGCAAGCACCTCCCGCAGGATCTCGTGTGGCTCGCGATGATCGAGAGCGGCTTCGACCCGGGCGCGCGCTCGCCGGCGGGCGCCGTCGGCATGTGGCAGTTCATGCCGGAGACCGGCCGCATCTACGGGCTGCCGCAAGACCGCTGGGTCGACGAGCGCCTCGAGGTGACCGCGTCGACCGAGGCCGCCGCGGATTTCCTGAGCGATCTCTTCCGCCGCTTCGCGAGCTGGGACCTCGCCATGGCCTCGTACAACATGGGCTACGCGGGCGTCGTCGTCGCCGAGCGCCGCTACAACACCAACGACTTCTGGCAGCTCAGCAAGCTCGAGGGCTCGCTCCCGTGGGAGACGACGCTCTACGTGCCGAAGATCCTCGCGGCCGCGATCGTCATGCACAACACCAAGGTGTTCGGCATGGACGCGATCGTGCCGGACGCGCCCGTCGAGTCCGAGGAGGTGCGCGCGCCGTTCGGGGTGGCGCTCTCGGCGATCGCGCAGGCGAGCGGCGTCGCCCAGAAGGACCTCGAGCTGCTCAACCCCGAGCTGCGCGCGTCGCGAACGCCGCCCAAGGAGAGCGACGCGGCGCAGGCGGTCCTCTCGCAATCGACCCGCGAGGGGCAGACGCCCACCGGCTGGCCGCTGCGCGTGCCCGTCGGGCGCGGGCCCGCCGTCGTCGCCGCGCTCGGCAGGCTCAAGCACGACGACACCGCGCTCGAACGCTACGTCGTGCGCTTCGGCGAGACACTCGATCAGATCGCCCAGGCCCACGGCACGACGAGCAGCAAGCTCGCCGACATCAACGCGATCGGGCCCGGCGAGCTCGTCCGCGGCGGCACGCTGCTGCTCGTCCCCCACGCCCCGGCGACCGCGCAAGGCGGCTCGCAGGTGGCCGCCAAGAGCGCGCCGCCCGCCGCCGACGCCGACAAGCCGGTGGCGGTCGTCTCGCAGGACCTCTTCGTCTACCCCGGCCGGAAGCGTGTATTTTACAAGGTCCTCGTCGGCGACTCGCTCAAGGAGCTCGCCGGCGCGATGCACGTCACGGTGGACGAGCTCCAGCGCTGGAACGACCTCGACCCGTCGGCGCGGCTTCAGGAAGGGATGACGCTGCAGGCCTTCGTGCCCGACGGCGCCGACCTGTCGAAGATCTCGCTCCTCGCCGAGAACGACGTGCGCGTGCTCACGGTGGGCACCGACGAGTTCTTCGCCTACTGGGAGAAGACGCGGCGCCGCCTGGTCGTCCCCGCCCGCGCGGGCGACACGCTCGAGACGATCGGCAAGCGCTACGGCGTCTCCGGCGCGGTGATGGAGCGCATCAACCGGCACTCGCGGCGCGACGTGCTCAAGGACGGCGACACGGTCGTCGTCTACGTCAACCCGAACCAGACCGCGAGCCAGGGCCAGAACCCGGGCCAGAGCGGCGCGTCCCTCCCGGGCGCGTGCGCGCTGCCCGACCCGGAGCCCCTCGGTCCCCTGCCCTCCGCGCCGCGGCCGGACCTGCTCCCGAAGATCGACTGAGCCCGCCTCGTGCGCCGGGGCGAACGGGCCCGGCTGCCGCGAGGAGAGACGCTCTGCCCGAGGATCACTCGTTGCTCGCGCGGATCTCGACGGATCCCCAGGTCGCTCGCGGCGCCTCGCGACCTCGCCTCGTGGTGCGGCGCGAACAGCCATTTTTCCTGCACGTGACGCGCCCCCTGTTCTCGCGACTCCACGCGAGCGCCGGGCACGCGACGCTGGCCTGCCTGTTGCTCCCTCGGCGTCGCCTTCTTCCAAGACGCGAGGAGAACGACGAGATGAAGATCCAAGGACTACTGGCTGCTGTCGGCGCGGCGACGCTCCTCGCCTGCGGCGGGTCACCCAACGACAGCACCTCGTCGGAGCTCACGATGTGTGCGAGCGGACAGACGACGGAGGGCATCGACGTCTCCAAGTGGGACGGAACCATCGACTGGAACGCGGTCGCGCAATCGGGGAAGGCGTTCGCCTTCATCCGCGTGAGCGACGGCGCGAACTACTACGATCCGCAGTTCGACACCAACTGGGCGAACGCGCAGGCGGCGGGCGTCTACCGCGGCGTGTACCAGTTCTTCCGGCCCAACCAGAGCGCGACGGCGCAGGCCGATCTGCTCTTGAGCCACATGGGGACGCTCGGCGCGGGGGACTTGCCTCCCGTGCTGGACGTGGAGGTGGCCGACGGCGCCTCCGGCAGTCAGATCCGCGCCGGCGTCGACGCGTGGTCGGCGCGTGTGCAGCAGGCCACGGGCATCACGCCCATCGTCTACACGTCGCCGGGGTTCTGGGCGTCGGTCGGTGGCGGGCTCGAGGGCGACGGGCTCTGGATCGCAAACTGGGGTGTGAGCTGTCCCCACGTCGCCTCGTCGTGGAACGGCTGGACGTTCTGGCAGTACAGCGACAAGGGCCACGTGCCGGGGATCAGCTCCAGCGTCGACCTCAATCGGTTCAACGGCTCGCTCGACGATCTCGCGGCCTACTCGAGCGCCAGCGTGGGTGGTGGCAGCAGCAGCCCACCGCCGCCCGCGGCCGACGCAGGCGCGCCTCCGTCGCCATCGAACAACGACGCGGGCAGCGGCGTGGCCTGCGTGACGGACGGAGACTGCAACCCGGGCATCGACGGCTCCGGGCAGATCTGCGTGCAGAACACGTGCGTCGCCGGATGCAACGCCGACTGGGAGTGCCCCGGCAGCACGCTCTGCGTCAACGGGTCGTGCCAGTGAAGCTCGCGCACCACGGACGCCCGTCCCGTCCCGTCAAGGGCACGTGGGCCGGAAGACCAGCCAGCTCGACACGCCGACCCCGCCGCCGGCGCACGTCTCGGTGACGACGAGGTCGAGCTCCGGAGACAGCAGCGGGATGGCGCTGAAGGCGGCGTGCGACTCGCTGGCGGTGCAGGAGAGCGCGCCGCCGAGACCGGCCGGGACGGTCGCCGTCGCGCCGAGGGCGGCTGGCAACGTGTATGCGGAGAGGGTGCCGAAGCTCGCCCCTTGGTTGCGGAACACGTACCAGTCGGAGACCCCGACCGAGGCGTCCGTGCAGGCGCTCGTCACCACCAAGTCCGGCTTGAGATCGCCGTCGACGTCGGCGAGCGCGTGCGCCAGCATCCCTCCGCCGCTCACGCACTGCGCCGTGTCCGCGAAAGCTTCGAAAGCGCCGGCGGGGGCGCCCGCGAGCACGGGCAGCGCCACGATCTCGGACTGCCCGAACGAGGCTCCCCCGTTCGGGTAGACGAGCCAGTGCGACGAGCCCGCGCTCGTGTCGATGCAGCTCTTGGTCACGACGAGGTCGGGCTTGTAGTCGCCGTCGAAGTCCAGCACCGCGTAGCGCGGCGAAGGAGCCGCGCCCTGACACGCCACCTCGCCTTGCCGAGGCGAAGCGAAGGTGTTGGCGCCCGGAAGCGTGAAGGAGATCGGCGCAGCGAGAGCCGTCCCGGTACCGGGGTACACGCGCCAGCTCGAGATCCCCACGGTCGGATCGTCGCACGCGGAGGTGACGACCAGATCGGCCTTGTGGTCTCCGGTGAGGTCGAAGAATGCGTAGGCCGGCTGGAAGGTGGCGCAGCTCGGCGCGTCGACCTCGAGCGTCGCGTACGTGCCGAGGGCGCCGGCGGCCGGCAGCTGGAGCGGCTGCGCAGTCGCGGCGAAGGCGGTGCCCGAGCTCGGATAGACGAGCCACCGCGACGTGCCGACGCTCGTGTCCGTGCACAGCGACGTGACCACGAGGTCCGGCTTGAAGTCACCGTCGACGTCGACGAGCGACGCTCCGACGCAGCCCGGCGAGGTCGGGAGCACGGGCAGCGCGAAGCGGACCGCCGCGCCGAAGCCCGAGCCGGTGTTCGGGTAGACCAGCCAGTCCGTCACCCCGATGGTCGTGTCGTCGCACGAGCGGGTGACGACGAGATCCTCGCGCAGGTCGCCGTCCATGTCGCGCAGCCCGAAGTCGTAAGTCCCGGAGCCCCCCGCGCAAGGCAGCGAACCGGCCGTCTGCTGCAGGGGTGGGCTCTCGACGCCGCTGGCCAGCGGGATCGCGAAGGACTGCGGCGTGGCCACGAACGCGCACGTCGAGCCGCCGGTCTGCGGGCGCTGCGTGGCGGCGTCCGAATCGGGGAGATACCCCGGCTTGGTCGTGCTCTCGCACGCGCAGAGCGAGCTCGCAAAGAGAAAGAGAAGGACGCGAGCGGCCGGCACCCCACAGTCGTAGCACGCGAGCGTCACTGAGGCGCGCACGTCGAGACGCCGGCGCCGACGATCTCCCCGCCGAGCGAGGCCATGTTCGACTCGACGTGGGTCTGCGGATCGTAGCGCGTCACCGTGGAGGTGCCGCTCGCGGGCGCGGTGAAGATCCAGAACTCGCCGCCCCAGAACGCATACGCGAACGCGTCGCTCGGATCGCCGAGCACGAGCTGGTTCACGCCGACGACCTTCGCCGTCTTGGGGTCCACCTCCGCGATCTGCGAGCCGCTCCCGGTGAGGTTCAGACAGAACGCGAAGAGCCGCCCGTCGCCCGTGCCGGTGAGCTCGCAGCGGGGCAGCTCCGGCTGGAAGTTCGCGATGAACGAGCGCGTGAAGGTCGTCGTGTCGATCGTGGCGAGGCCCAGCGAGTTCGCGTTGAAGTGGGCGTCGGCGACGTAGAGCGACTCGCTGAAGAGATCGCCCGCGAAGCCCATGCCCATGTTGTAGAAGGGCTCGTTCGAGGCCGCGGCCACGTAGCTCGTCGCCTGGCAGGCGGCGTTGGCGGTGTCGATGCGAAAGAGGTTTCCGTCGGTGAAGATGGAGTACGCCACGCCCTCGCGGCTCACCGCCATCGAGTACGGCTGCGCGCTCGGGTCGGCGGGACACTGGATGTCCCCGATCTTCGTGAAGGCGAGCGAGGGCGGGTAGAAGCTGTAGAGCTCGTTCTGGGCCGTGATCACGTAGATGTACGTGATGCCGGCCTCGACGCAGTCGAACGGCGTAGGCGCCTCGACGAACCCGTCGATCGGCGGCAGCGCGTCGGGCTGAGCGTCCTCGCCCGCGTCGGCGCTCGGGTCGAACGGCACGCCGAGCTGCGAGCGCGCGCCGCACGCGACCACCACCGCGAGCACCGCCAGCCAGCGCGAGCGACGAAGCCATGCGGGGAGCGGCGACCACCGGGGCATGAATCGGATCTAGCACGCAGCCGGGTCGGCTACGACGTGCGGCGGCGTCGCGCAAGGGGCGCGCGGCGCGAAGAAGCTGCGGCTTCTCAGTTACCGGAGCTCACGCAGCCGCGGAGCATGCCTTGCCCGTCAGGGCTCGTGGCGAAGAGCGTGCGCGAGTCTCTCTGGGTTCGGCCCCCTTCACCAACAAGGTTTGACCTGTACTTCTCCTCGATGCCGAAGGACCGGCACACGCACACGATCTCGTACGTCGGTCCGTCGACGAAGCCGATCATCAGGCCACATCGATTTCAAAGCCTCGAAAGCGGAAGACCGCCTGAATGTTTTCCACGATTTGCTTTCGGCGCGCGGCATCAATCACCTCATTCTCATGTGGCGGAGCCCATGTGCGGATGGACGAAGCATCGACCACCATGCCCGTTGATCCCATGAGGACCTCGGAATCGACCTTCAAACTCCGCTCGCCCTCTCGGTAGCAAAGACCAGTGTGCCCGAGGACTTCGACGGAAAACCCCGTGTCACTCTCGATGACGTTCACGCGCGGGATGACAAACACGGTTCGTTCACTGTGTATCAATCGGTATGCGGGTGCGGCTTCTTCTTTTTCTTGTGGGGTTTCTTTCCCGGTTTTTCCTCGGGAGGCGGAGGCGGAGCTTCCTCCGCGGCGTCGGGCTTGGGCTTTTCGGGCTCGACCTTCGGCTCGGGCGGCGGCGGCGGCGGCTTCTCGGTCTCGGGCTTCGGCTCGGGCTTCGGCTCCGGCTTCGTCGCGGGCGCGGCGGGGGCCACGTCGAACGCGTACACGAAGCCGAGGCCGATGATCGGCGCGGTCACGTGGTAGGTGCCGCCGTTGACGGTGCCGTTGGGCGGGCCCGGCGGCGGGGGATAGCCCTGCACCGGGTTGATCACCTCGAGCGCTGCCTTCGACGGCGGGACGTACACGTCCGGCATGTAGACGTACGCGAACGTCGCGTCGAAGCGCGCCCGCCCGAACGTCAAGCCGACGCCGCCCGCGAACGTGAACTTGTCGCCGTCGATCGTCAGCGGCGAAACGTACGCCGTCGGGATCGCGCTCGACTCGTAGCCGAAGCCGAGGCGCAGATCGACCTTGGTGCTGTCGCCGTCGACGACGCGGTACTCGCCGCCGAGGTGCACCGAGTTCGTGTCCTGGAAGTGGCGCTGGATGGAGATCTTCGGGATGTAGTACGGGCTCGGCAGGGCGGTGACGTTGACGAGC
>DATIQP010000465.1:0-15009 GCA_035470765.1 Polyangiaceae bacterium
GCGCCAGCTCATTCACGAGAAGAAGTTCACGAGCGCCGTCACCGCGAACCTCAAGGATCCGAGCCTCGCCGGCCTCGCGCTCTCCACCTTCTCGATGTACTTCTCGACCGCCGCCGGGCGCTCGATCCACATCCCGATCGCAGCGGACTCGACGGCGTACTTCATCACGGACAGGCCTTCGCGCGCGGAGCGCATCGGCGTGGTGGCGATGCAGACGCCGTTGCACGGCACGCTCGCGAGCACGTTCGGCCGGCAGCTGCTCGACCTCGGCGCGATGCCCTCGAGCGACGACACGATCTACGCGCGGACGATGATGGAGCTGCTGGCCAAGTCGGACAACCGCCGCGCCGCGTCGCTCTCGCCCACCGGACGCTCCGCGCTCACCGACTGGTTCGCCGTCATGGCGATCGAGGACTACCGCGGCGTCGCCTTCGGCTGGCCCGACCTCGGCTGGGGCTACAACATGACCAACGCCCAGTTCTACGGCCTCGTCGTGCGCTCGCTCGCGCGGCCGGGCGCGAACGACTCGACCGGCAAGCCGGTGCTCGGGCAGGTCATCGTCGGCAGCAGCCTCGAGCCGGGCGATCCGTCGTATGCCGACGTGCTCAACGGCGGCAACGACATGCAAGAGTACCCGGACATGTCCACGCTCAAGGTCCTCGCGACCAACTACCTGCGGCAGTACCGGCCCGAGGTCGTCGCGGCGGTCGAGAGCGCGTTCTCCGGGATCGTCCCCAAGAGCTCGCTCGACTACCGCGCGCAGAACGACGTGTTCCACTTCGTCACGGCGGAGCTCTACGACTCGCAGGGCCGCACGGCGAACCTGCAGGGCGCGGCGGCCGACGCCGCGGTGAACGCGGTGACTGCCCTGTTCGACGCGCTGGCGAAGGACTCGGCGTCGTTCGAGGCGTACATCCTGGCGCAGGGCTACACCAAGAGCGCCACGCCCGCGCCCAAGTCGACGGGGTACTGATCACCGGCTCGTCGCGGTCGCGGCGAACCAACCCGCGTCGTCGCGCCGATCGAGGACGTGGAGCCGCGCGGCGCCGGGAGCCGTCGGCACGAGCTGAACACGCGCGGGGCGCGAGGTGGAAGCGACGGCGACCGGAGTGTCGAGATCGACGTACCCGATCTCGGTCACGCTCGTGCCGTCGTACCGCGACACCACGACCTGACGCCACTCGCTGACGTGGGACCCGCTCGCGCCGTCCACCTGCTCTTCGACGCGGGCCAGCCACACGTCGCTCCCGCTCCGCGCCGCGAAGGAGCCGGCCTCGCCGTCGATCCGAGCGAAGCGCGACCCGTTCCAAGCCGCCACGCCGGCCATCGCGCCGGCGCAGCCGCCGGCGAACGCGTGCGCGTCGTCGACGATCTGCTCGTCGCAGACCGGGACGTCGGACGCGAGCGCCGTCCACGTTCCATCGCAAGCGCGACGCCGGACGACGTGGTCCGCGCCCAAGAGCCAGACGTACGACTCGGAGAGTTGCAAGAGCGGCGGGCTCGCCACGAGCTCCCAGGCGCCGCCCATCGCGTCCGCGGGCAACGGCTCGCACGACCAGTCGCGCCCGTCCCAGTGGCACAGGTGGAAGACCGGCCCGAAGGAAGCCGCCGAACCCGTCGAGGTCTCGTAGTCGTAGACGACGGTCCACGCGTCGGCGATCGAGCGCGCCGCGACGGCCACGGGCGCGGCGGTGCGATACGTGCCTCCGCCGACGATGGGCGTCAGATCGTGCGTCACCCACGCTGCGCCGTTCCACGCGTGGACCAGCCCCGTCGTCGTGTACCAGACGCTCTCGTCACCGCCGATCGCGAACCCCGAGGCGCTCGTGGGCTGCTCGAGGCCGTCGATCCAGGCGATGGCGTCACGCGTGTCGTTGCGCACGCGGATGACGGCGCCGGACGCGTCCAGGACGTAGGTCGCGTCGCCCCGGGCGGCCACCAAGCTCGGCGCGAGGGCCTCGCTCACAGCGGGCAGAGGCGCCGAGGCGAGACCGGGTGGGTGGGGCGCGCAGGCCCACGCGCCCGCGAGCGCCACGCCGAGCAAGAGCCGCAAGAGCCACCCGTTCATGCCCCGATTCTGTCCGGCCGAGGCCCGCCGGGCATGTGCCGGAAGTCATGAGTAGAGGGACGTCGAAATACTCAGAGCAACCCGAGCTCCGCGGCACGGAGCACGGCGCGGGTGCGGTCGCGCACGCCCAATTTCTGCAGGATGCTCGACGCCTGATTCTTGACGGTGCCCTCGGCGGTGCCCAGAGCGTCGGCGATTTCGCGGTTGCTCATGCCCCGAGCGATGAACCGGAGCACCTCGAGCTCGCGCTCGGTGAGCGCGGTCGGAAGCTCGTTCGCGGGGAAGGCCGCGGCCTCCGCGCGGATCGTCTCGGCGGCGCCCGCGGTCATCGGCATGACCAGCGTTCCCCCTCCGGCGACCTTGCGAATCGCCGCCGCGAGATCCTCGAGAGACACGTCCTTGAGGAGCCAGCCCGCGACGCCGACGTCGATGGCCTCCTTCAGCGCGCGGTCGTCGTCGAACGTGGTCAAGAGGATGACCTTGAGGTCGAGCTTGCGCTTGCGCAGCTCGCGGATGGCCTCGATCCCGCTCGCGACGGGCATGCGCACGTCGAACAGCCCCACGTCGGGGCGCGTGCGCAGGACCGCGTCGACGGCCTCCAAGCCGTCGCTCGCCTCGCCGACGACCTCGATGTCGCCGGTCAGCGAGAGCAAGCCGCGGATCCCTTGACGCACCAGGAGCTGGTCATCGGCGAGCACGACGCGGATCATTGGACCTCCCTCAGCGGCACGCGCGCGACGACGGTAGTCCCCCCGCCGGGCGTGCCCTTGATTTCCAGAGTACCGCCGACGGCCTCCATTCGCTCGCGCATGCCGCGAAGGCCACCGCCCGGCATGGAGTCGCCCGTACCGCGACCGTCGTCCTCCACGCGGAGCTCGAGGCTGCCCGCCTCGTGCCTGGCGACGATCCGCACGTTCGAAGCTTCGGCGTGCTTGAGCACGTTGGTAATCGCCTCCTGGACGCAACGAAACGCCGCGTGCGCGCGCTCGGGGTCCGCGACGCTGAGCACCTCGGGCAGATCGAGGTGAACGGCGAGCCCGGGGAGCGAGCTGACCATGGCGCGGAGCGCGCGGCCCAGATCGATCGCGTCCCCGGCGCGGAGCTCCTGCACGGCGGCGCGAACGTCGCCGAGCATGCGTTGAACCGAAGCGTGCGTCTCGTCGAGCGCGCCGCGGGAGTGCTCGTTCGCGGTTCGCCGAGCGAGATCGAGGTGGATGGCGAGCGCGGCGAGGTGGTGCCCGAGGACGTCGTGGAGCTCTCTGGAGATGCGCACGCGCTCGGCGACTCGCGTGCTCTCGGCGAGCAGCGTGCGCGTCGCGACGAGTTCGCTGACAGCGCGATCGAGCGCGACCCGTGCGCGGTGCTCCGCCTCGAACAGGTGCACCGCGGCGATCGCGAACGCGGAGAAGCCCAGGTAGCTCGTGATCGATTTCGTGATCTCGACTCCTCGGTACGTGTGACCGAGCACGATCCACAAGGGCACCACCTGGATCACGCCCCATGCGACCGACGCCCACAAGGGGAGCACCATCGGCGCCTGCGCGGCGACGATCGCGAGCGGCGCGCCCTCGAAGAGCGGCATCCCGATGAAGGTGAGCACGATGCCGATCGCCGCCTGCGCGGCCAGCCCCGCGATCCGCAGCTTGCGCGTCGCCCGAGGGTGCCACGTCATCCAGAAGATGGTCCCGAACGAGACGTACAAGGCGACCCACGGCAAGAACGCTCGCTGCTCGGGGTTCGCGGCGAAGCGAGCGAACGACGTCGAGCCGGCGATGAGCCAGACGAGGAGACCGATGACGCGCAGCCAGCGCTCCGTGCGCACGAGGCTGAGTATATCGGAGTGACGCTCCACGCAGCCGTCGTATGAGAGCGCGCGCGCCGCGACATATGCCGAAAGTCATTCGTGACTTCCGGCACATGTGACCGAAGCCGCGACGCGGCACCTTGGCGGGCATGGCGCGTACATCAGCTCTCGGTCGACACGACGGAACCATGCTCGCGATGAGGGGCGGGACGCCGGTCTCCAGCGCGGAGCGCTGGCCCGCGTGGCCGGTGCACACGCAGGGCACCCTCGCTGCGCTCGCCGCGGTCGCGAGGAGCGGGCGCTGGTCCGTCTCCGGCGCTTGGACCGGACGCATCACGCGCGAACAAGAGTTCGCGGCGCTCTTCGCGGAGTACTGCGGCACGCCTCACTGCGTCCCGACGGCGAACGGCACCAGCGCGCTGGTCGTGGCGCTCGAGGCGCTCGACGTCGGCGCGGGAGAAGAGGTGATCGTCCCGGCGCTGACCTGGGTGGCGCCCGCGACCGCGGCGCTCAACGTGAACGCGAGGCCGGTCATCGTGGACGTCGACCCGCGAACGCTGTGCCTCGATCCCGACGCCGTGCGCGCCGCGGTGACGAAGCGCACGCGCGCAGTGATCGGCGTGCACCTGTACGGCTCGATGATCGACCTCGACGCGCTGCTGTCGGTCACGCGGGCGCACGGGCTGGCGCTCATCGAGGACTGCGCGCAGAGCCACGGCTCGGTCTACGCCGGCAAGCGCGCGGGCAGCATCGGCGACATCGGCACCTTCAGCATGCACCAGGGCAAGGTGCTCACCTCGGGCGAGGGCGGCGCGGCGATCACCTCCGACGCGGGCCTCGCGCGTCGCATGGAGCAGCTCCGCTGCGACGGACGTCGCTACGCCTCGCGCACGCCGCGCGTCGGCGAGACGCACCTTCGGGAGGTCGCCGAGGTGCAGGGGAGCAACTACTGCCTGTCGGAGTTCCAGGCGGCGCTGCTGATCGACGGGCTAGGCCGGCTCGAGGCTCAGAACAGCCACCGAGCGGCCAACGCCCGGTATCTCGACGAGAAGCTCGCGGCGATCCCCGGGGTGGTCCCGATCGCGCACCCGCCTCGAGTCGAGCTGCAGACGTACTACCACTACGCGGTCCGGTGCGAGCCGGACGCCTTCGCCGGCCGCACCTCGCCCGCGATCTCGCGCGCGCTCGACGCCGAGCTCGGCCTCTGGGTGCACCCGCCGTACGCGCCGCTGCCGAGGCACCCGCTCTACCGGCCGCGGACGAAGCGGCGCTACCAGCTCGGTCCCGAGCACTGGGAGGCGATCGACCCCAGCCGCGTGCACACGCCGGTCGCCGACCGCGCGAGCCGCGAGTGCGTCGTCTTCCACCACGCGGCGCTGCTCGGCGAGCGCGCCGACATGGACGCCATCGTGGAGGCTTTCGCGAAGGTTCAGCGCGCGAGCGGTGAAATCCCCATCGAGGAGAAATGATCATGATGAAGGTCAAAGACATCCAGTTCGGCTCGCACGGCTACCCGTTCCACCACGGCGTCCGCTGCGCCGACGAGATCGTGGAGCAGCTCGCGACGCTCGGCGCCGACCGTTACGTCATCGTCGTGGACGAGGTCGTCGCCAGGCTTCACCTCGGGCCGGTCGCCGAAGGCCTCGCGCGGCACGCACCGGTGACCACGATCCCCCTCCCCGCGGGAGAGCCCGGCAAGGTGCTCGCGACGGTGGGGGCGGTGGTGGAGACGGCGCTGGCGGCGGGAATGACGCGCCGCAGTTGCGTGGTCGCGATGGGCGGCGGCGTCATCGGCAACATCGCGGGGCTGGCGGCGGCGCTGGCGTTTCGCGGCGTGCGCCTGGTTCACCTGCCGACCACCCTCATCGCGGCGCTCGACTCGGTGCTCTCGCTCAAGCAGGCGGTCAACGCGCCTCTCGGCAAGAACCTGATCGGGACCTTCTACGCACCGACGGCGGTGCTGCTCGACTACGAGTGGCTCGACACGCTGCCCGAGCGAGAGCGGCGCTCCGGGCTCTGCGAGATGGTCAAGAACGCGCTCGCCATCGCGCCCGAGCGCCGGGCCGAGCTGGCGAAGGTTCTACGCCACGATTGTCGGCTGGGCCCGCGCGAGCTCGCGTGGCTCGTCGACTTCGGCATCGACGCCAAGCAGAAGGTGATGCGCTACGACGAGCGCGAGTGCGGCACGGGCCTCGTGCTCGAGTACGGGCACACCATCGGCCACGCGCTGGAGCTCGCCGCGCCGGGCGCGCTGAGCCACGGCGAGGCGGTCGGCGTCGGGATGCTGTGCGCCGCCGAGATCGCGAACCGATCCTTCGACCTCTCCGACACGGACCTCGAGGCTCACCGCGAGCTCCTGGCGCGGATCGGGGTCGGCAATGCCGGTGCGCGCGAGATCCCGACCCGCGAGGTGCTGCGCCTGGTGCGCTTCGACAACAAGCGCGGCTACTCGCCGTCGCGCCCCGACGAGCTGCCCATGATCCTGCTGGACGGGCTCGGGCGACCGCGCGGCCCCGGACAGAGGCCGCTCGTCCCCGTCGCGTTCGAGGACGTCGAGCGCGTGGTCGGAGGATTGGCCCGAGCCCCGCTGGCGGCCGTCGGATGAGCGCCGCGCTCGTCTCTCCGCCGCGCAGCAGGGTGACCGCCGAGCAGCTCTCCGAGGAGGTGGCGGAGTACTTCACCCTCGGCGTGCGCGTAGCCCCCGGCGACACGGTCGTCGACGTCGGCGCCAACATCGGCGCGTTCGCGCTGCACGTGGCGAAGGCGTGCGACGGCGACCTTCGCATCCTCGCGTTCGAGCCGTCCCCCGACACGTTCGCCGCCCTCGCGGCCAACTTCGAGGACAACGCCCTCCTGCGAAAGACCACGCACCGGCTCTTTCACCTCGGCCTGTCTTGCAGCGACCGAGCCGGCGAGGCGGTGTCGTTCTACGACTTCAGCCGCTACCCCACCAACAGCACCTTCCACCTCGCCGAGAAGCGCCGCGAGTTCGAGATGTTCTTCGAGGACCTCGGACGGCGGCTCGGCGGGCGAATCCGGGCGGGCCTTCGCAGCGGTCTCGGCGACCTGGTCGGCGGGTCCGCGCAGCGCGCCGTCTCGGCGATGTTCGCGGGCGCGTTCGGCTGGTGGGTGGCTCGCAAGGTGATGGGCATCCGCGAGCACGCCGTACGGCTCGACACGCTGGCGCGCGTCCTCGAGCGAGAGGCCGCGGGCGGAGCGGGCGGCGGCGACCGGATCGATCTGCTCAAGATCGACGTCGAGGGTCCCGAGCTCGAGATCCTTCGGGGCCTCGACGCCTCAACGTGGCGGAAGGTGCAGCAGATCGTCCTCGAGACGCACGATCGCGACGGGCGCCTCGAGCCCATCGAAGCGCTGCTTCGCGAACAAGGGCTCGGCGCGATTCGCGAAGCGCCGCAGAAGACCGGCGACAACGGGAGGCAGGCCATCCTGGTCTACGCCCGTCGCGCCGCGCTCGGTGGTTAGGCAGGTGAGAAATCATGGAATCGATGACGACGACGATGGCAGAGAAGGCGTTCATCCGGGCGGAGGTGGAGAGGCTCGGCGCCAAGCGCCTGCTCGAGGTCGGGGCGTTCAAGGGGGAGACCACCACCGTGCTGTGCGCGGCGGCCGCGCACCACGGAGGCCACGTGGTGGTGGTGGACCCGATGAACTGGACCTTCGAGGCGTTCGCGAACGGGCTCGGCGTGCCCGCTCCCGAGCGGCTCGCTCGTTTCCTGCCGCTCCTCCGGCCGCTCAGCTACGAGCGCACGTTCTGGCGCAACCTGCGGGCGGCCGGCCACGAGGACGACGTGACGCTGTTTCGAGCGCCCTCGACGGACGAGCGGCTGATCGCGCGCAAGCACCCGCTGCTCCGCGAGTTCGACTTCGTCTTCCTCGACGGCGACCACACGCTGGAGACCGCGTACTCCGACGTGAAGCAC
Source organism: Polyangiaceae bacterium (assembly GCA_035470765.1). Taxonomy (GTDB): domain Bacteria; phylum Myxococcota_A; class Polyangia; order Polyangiales; family Polyangiaceae; genus DASXHD01. The sequence goes on from DATIQP010000465.1 coordinate 7,814, forward strand.
TGGGGGAGCCGCGTGCGAAAGGGAGGCGTGATCTTGATGCACGACGTCGGGCCGCGCTTCCCGGGCGTCGCGAAGGCGTTTCGCACCTTCGCCCGAGACCCGCGCTACGAGGCGACGACGCCGAGAGGCGCCGGGACCATCGGCAGGCTCGAGGTGGTCCGCTGAGCTAGAAGGCCTTCAGCTCCGGGAAGAGGCGCTTGCTGATCACGATGCGCTGGATCTGCCCGGTGCCCTCGAAGATGTCGTAGACCTTGATGTCGCGGAACCACTTCTCGAGCAGCTGGTGGTCGCGGCCGATCGAGCCCTCGGCGCCGCAGATCTCGATCGCCTCGATGCACGCCGCGATGGCGGCCTGCCCGGCGGCGGCCTTCGACATGCTCGCCTCCTTGGCGTTGGGCTGCTCCTCGTCGGCGAGGAACGCCGCGCGCCACGTGAGCAGGCGCGCGGCCTCGAGCTGGCGGCCGATGCGCGCGAGCCTCTCCGCGATCGACGCATAGCGCGGCGTGTGGCGCTGGAGGGCGTAGTTCTCTTTGACGAAGTCGCACGCGTAGTCGTACGCGGCGCGGCCGATGCCGATCGCCATCGCGGCGACGAGCGGGCGCGTGTTGTCGAAGGTCTTCATCGCGGTGAGAAAGCCTTCCTTGGTCTGGTAGCGCTCCTCGCCGCCGAGCAGGTTCTCCGCCGGGACACGGCACTCCTCGAGCACGAGCTCCGCGGTCTCGCTCGCCCGCAGGCCCATCTTGTCCTCGAGGCGGCCGACGGAGAAGCCGGGCGTGCCCTTCTCGACGACGAAGGCGCGGTGGCCGGCGCGGCCGAGCGTGGGATCGATGGTCGCGAAGATCACGTTCCACGACGCGCGCGCGCCGTTGGTGATGTAGCACTTGCGACCGTTGAGCACCCAGTGGTTGCCGTCCTTGCGGCAGCTCGTACGGATGCCCGCGACGTCGCTACCGGCGCCGGGCTCGGTGAGGCCGTAGGCGCCCCATTTGAGCCCCTTGCTCATGTCCCTGAAGATGCCGAAGAAGCGCTCCTTCTGCTCGGGCGTGCCGGAGCCGCGCACGGGCGGCCCGCCGAGGCCCGGGCCGGGCAGACAGAGCAGCAGCGCGGGATCGCTCCACGAGAGCTCCTCGGCACCGACGCACGAGGTCACCATCGCCGAGCTCTTCTTTTTCCCGCTCTGATCCGCCTTGGTGTCGGCGGACGCGGCGCCGAGGCCTTGCACACCCCACGCCGCGGTGGCGCCGCCGGTCGACGCCGCCATCTCGACGAAGCGCGCGAGGAAGTCCTCCGGGACCTTGTGCTCGCGGTCCCACTGCAGCGACTGCGGGCGGACGACCGACTTGCCGAAGCCGTGCACCATCTCGCGGAGGGCCTGTTGCTTGGGGCTGAGCGAAAACTCGATGCTCATTTTCTTCTCCTGGACGTCGGCGTGCAGGTAGCACGCCGACATTCGCCTACGCGTTGCTTGGCTTCATCAGACGAAGGCGCTCTGCGATTCGGGCCACGGCAGGACGAGGCCGAGGTCCGGCTCGCGCCCGAGCTCGATGGCCGCGGCGAGCTGCTCGGCGCACGCCGAGGGCAGGCCGCAAAGGGCGAGCTGCTTGGCGTCCCGCATGTACTTCTCGACGGGGTAGTCGCGCATGAAGCCGGCGCCGCCGTGGAGCTGCACGCCGTCGTCGCCGCAGCGCATCGCCGTCTGGTGGGCGTGCGCGACGGCGCGCGCCGACGCGAGCAGCGCCGCGTTCTCATCCGCGCCGGAGTCCCAGAGCCACGCCGCACGCCAGAGCAGCGCGCGCGCCGCCTCGACGTCCATCGCGCGGTCGGCGACGGTGAAGGCGACGGCCTGGAAGTGCCCAACGGGCTTGCCGAAGGCGCGCCGGCCCTCGACGTAGTCGCGCGTGACGTCGAACGCCGCTCGCGACAGGCCCACGCAGCGCGCCGCGATCAAGAGGCCGTGCTTCGCGAAGAATCGCACCGTGGCGCGCCGGAGATCGCCGCCGCCGAGGAGCTGCGTCGACGCCCGCGCCCCCTCGAGCTCCAGGCCTCCGAAGCTCGCGAGGTCGAGGCCGAGCGTGCGCACCCGCGGCGTGACCGCGACGCCCTTGTCGCCCTTGTGGACGACGAACGCGCCGAGGCCGTCGTAGCCCTTGGACTCGTCGAGCTGGGCGAAGACGACGAAGCGATCCGCGCGCTCGGCGTCCTGCACGAACGCCTTCTTGCCGAAGAGCTGGAAGCCGTCGCCGGCCTTCTTCGCGAGGGTCGAGAACCCGGCGCGCTCGCGGTGAGGGCTGGGCTCGCCGAAGGCGACCGCCCCGGCGAGGTCGTGGCCACCCTCGCCGAAGAAGGGCCCGAGCTGCTCTTTGGCCTGCTCCGCGGTCCCGAGCTCCGTCATCGCCAGGCCGAACGCCCCCGGCCCGCCCAGCCCGAAGGCCGCCGCCGGGTCCCCCGCGGCGATCTCCTCCTCGAGCAGCACGGCCGTGACCATGCCCAGGCCCGCCCCGCCCACCGCCTCGGGCAGGTAGGCCGTGCCGAGGCCCATGTCGTGGGCGGTCTTCCGGACGTCGGCCGGGAGGGCTGCCGCCTTCTCGAACTCGCGGATCCTGCCGGCCAGGGTCCTGCCGAGCTGCCGGGCCGCGTCGATCATCATCCGTTGGTCTTCGTTCGGGGCAAACGCAATCATGGGGGAATCTCGCGGGTAGAACTTCTTTCGGACGACAATCTTTTACGTGCGAAATAATGACAAAGCAAGCGGCCCAGCCGCCCCCAAATGGCGGGATTTAGGCACGGATCGCCTTGACACGCGGGGGCCCGCCGCGTAGGTTCCCGCGCCCCACCTTCCCGGCGCAGCCGCGGAACGGATCAGCGAGACACCATGATCAGCCGTACGTTTTCCGCCAAGAAGGCCGACGCCGACAAGAACCGCGAGTGGTTCGTCGTCGACGCGGCAGAAAAGCCCCTCGGCCGCCTCGCCAGCGAGATCGCTCGCGTGCTGCGCGGCAAGCACAAGCCCACCTACACGCCGCACATCGACACGGGTGACTTCGTCATCGTCGTCAACGCAGGCAAGGTGAAGCTGACGGGCAACAAGCTCGACAAGAAGTTTTACTACCACCACTCCGGCATCCCTGGCGGCTTCCGCGCCGAGGCGTACCGGCACCTCATCGAGCGCAAGCCGGAGATGCCGATCGAGAAGGCCGTGAAGGGCATGCTGCCGAAGAACGTCCTCGGCCGCGAGATGTTCACCAAGCTCAAGGTCTACGCGACGCCGGATCATCCGCACGCCGCCCAGCAGCCGAAGCCGCTCGAGGTTCACTGATCATGACGACGACCGAATCGAATCGCACGTACGCCACCGGCAAGCGCAAGACCGCGGTCGCCCGCATCTGGCTCGCTCCCGGAAGCGGCAAGGTCGAGGTCAACGGCAAGACGGCCGACGAGTACTTCGAGCGGGAGACGTCGCGCATGATCATGCGCCAGGCGCTCGAGCTCATCGAGGTCGCCGATCAGTACGACGTGTGGGCCACGGTCCTCGGCGGCGGTCACTCGGCACAGGCCGAGGCGATGCGCCACGGCATCGCGCGCGCGCTCATCGCCATCGACCCCGAGCGCCGCAGCGCGATCAAGCGCGCCGGCTTCTTGACGCGCGACGCGCGCAAGAAGGAGCGCAAGAAGTACGGTCAGCCGGGCGCCCGCAAGCGCTTCCAGTACAGCAAGCGCTGATACCCCGCGCGCTCACTTCTTGAGCGCGCGCGCCTTGTCGCTCGCCGCGAGGGCGTCGTCGAGATCGCCCACCATGGCGCTCGCGCGGCTGCGCATGTCCCAGGCCCACCAGTCGTCCGGGGTGCTCTCGGTGAGGCCGCGCGCGAGCTTCGCGCACTCGTCGAAGCGGTACGCGAGCATCATGTCGTAGGCCGCGTCGCGGTAGTCCGACGAGCTCAGCGCGGTCTCGATCTTGCGATCCAGGTCGGCGAAATACGCGGCGCCGAACTCCTTGCCCGTGTCGGACCGGAGCGGCCAGTAGCGGAAGTAAACGACCCGCCACTCGCCGCCGCGCCGCTCGAGCTCGTAGCGCTGGCCGAACCAGCTCTGTTGGTCCGGCGGAGACTCGCTCATCGTCGTCCAGGTGAAGGTCGCGTAGGTGGCGGTCGCCGCGACGTGGACGTCCTTGTACGTGAACTTGGTGTTCGAGGCGTACTGCGCGGCCCACGTGTAGATCGCCTGGAGCCTCGCGTGCGAGAAGCGCCAGTCGTGCCGCCCGGGCCGCTCGAGACGGGCCGCCTCGATGCGCGCGTCGGGGGCGATGAGCTCCAGGATGGGCTTCGGGTTGCCGCCCTCCTCGTAGGCGCGCTCGGCTTCCGCCACGCGTTCGACGAGCTCCTTGCCCAGGCGAGGATCGTCGGCGTCGGGGGGCGGGCCGGGCTGCACGGGCGGCGCGGGCAACGTGACCGCCGGCACCGCGGGGGAGCTCGCACACGCCGTGAGGAAGACCGTGGCGAACGAGAGCCTGTTGCCGCAACGCACGACCCCAGCCTAGCGCGCGGCGATGGTGCAAGGGCGGGCGAAGTGCGCTAAAGCCGTCAGGGTGATTCGCCTCCCCCGAGCGTGCGGCAGGAATCGATGGCGCGCCCGCGTCTCGCGTATCGTCGCGCTCTTCGGCCTCGCTCTGGCCTTCACCTGGGCCCGGCCCGCGCACGCGATCATCGTCGAGCGCATCGTGGCCGTGGTCGGCGAGCGCGTGATCCTGCTCTCCGAGCTGCGGCACCGCGCCATCCCCCGGCTGACGCTCGCCGCGGCGCAGGCGCTGCAGGCCGGCGCCGACCCGGCCCAGCTCCCCACGCAGCTCGCCGCGGCCGAGCCCAAGGCCATGAAGGAGACGCTCGACGAGATGATCGACGAGCGGCTGATGGAGGCGCAGGCCGACAAGTCGCACATCTCCGTCAGCGTCGACGAGGTCGATCGAGGCATCAAGAACAAGGCCCAGCAGCTCGGCGTCTCCGAGAAGGAGCTCTGGACGCGCGCCCACGCGCAGGGCTTCACCGATCAGGACTACCGCGACGAGGTGCGCCGCCAGCTGCTCGAGGGCAAGCTGCTGCAGCTGCGCGTCGCGGGCCGCGTCCGCGTGAGCGAAGAGGACGCGCGCGCCACCTACGGGCGCCTCGTCAAGCAGATCGGCGACGAGTCCCCCGTCGATCTTCAGGTCATCGCGATGCGCGTCCCGCAGTCGGCGTCGGGGCTCCAGGCCAAGCAGGCCCTCGCGCAGGACATCGTCGTGCGCGCGCGCGGCGGCGAGAGCTTCTGCAACCTCGTCACTCAGTTCAACGAGGACGCGGAGACCACGCCCCACTGCGGCTCGCGCGGGCCGCAGCCCGTGAAGAACATCCTCCCGGCCGCGAGGGCGATGCTCTCCGGCATGAAGGAGGGCGAAATCTCCAACCCGATCAACGTGGGCAACCAGGTCATCATCGTGTTTCGCCTGGCCAAGCGCGAGCGCATCCCCAAGTACGAGGACGTGCGCGAGCAGATGTACGATCAGGCCACCGAGGAGGCGATCCTCCACCAGCGCGAGATCTGGGTGAAAGAGCTGCGGCGCAGCATCTACCTCGACGTGAGGCTGTAGCCCTCAGAAGAAGCCGGCGACGCCGAGGCCACCGCCGCGATCGAGCGCGATGGGCATGGGCAGGACGAGGGCGGCCGGGGGCTTGGCGTCCGGAGCGCTCTTGGGCATGAAGTGCATCACGTAGGGGATGCCCCAGCCGAGGAGCGCGCCCGCCACAGCCCCGACGAGCTCGTCGCTCGCCCAGTGGCTGTCGGTGGCGATCCGAAGTATGCCCACCGTCGCGTCGGACGCGAGCGTCATCGCGCACGTCAGGCCGTCCCACGCCCCGCCGTAGAGGTGCACGTAGAGGTGTTGCGTGCACGTCAGGACGGACGCGGCCGTGCTGTTGAGGAAGTGTCCGCCGGGAAACGACCGGACCGCCTCGGGTCCGTAGATGCAGTCCGTGCCCCCGCGCTCGATGCACTCCCAGACGAACGGTCGCGCGCGGCCGGCGAGGTCGCGCAACGCGAGGTCGAGGGCGGCCGTCACGAAGAGCGTCACGGCGTCCTGCCAGAAGAGGTCGCGGGCGAGGCCGAAGCCGTAGCGGGCCCAGGCGTAGGGGACGTCCACCGCGACCGGCAGGGCGATCTGCGCACCCCACAGCACCCAGCTCAGAGTCTGGGCGACGTCGTGGGACGTAGAGTTGTCGATGCGCAGGAGGTCGCGGGCCTCGCGGTCGAACAGGATGGGGTCCGTCCAGCGCAGCGACGGCTGCGAGTTCTGCATGAAGATCGCTTCGAGGGCCAACGCGGTCGCGCCCACGCCCGCGAGGGTGTAGTCCCACGCGTTGCTGTGAGACCACTCGGGGTCCCAGTGGGGCTTCTGCGGCCACTTCCCCGTGGCGGGCTCGCGGTCGTCGGGGGGTTGGCTCGCGGCGACCGCGCCACCCTCCGCGTGCGCGGGCGCCACGACGCCGGCGCCCAGGATCGCGCCCAGCACCGCCACCCCGAGGACACGCCGAACGCGCCGCAGCATGGCCGCAACCCGTGCAACCTGCGAGCCGAGGTTCGTGGCTCGGGACGACCCGAGCAATCGGCCGCGCCAAGGGTTTCCATGGTGCAAGGGCTGCGGTACCGTTCGCGACCGATGCAGCCTTGGTTCGTCTACGTCGCGCGCTGCTCCGACGGCACGCTGTACACGGGCATCGCGTCCGACGTCGGGGCGCGCATCGCGGCGCACGACGCCGGCAAGGGCGCGCGCTACACGCGCGGCCGGGGTCCGCTGCGCGTGTGCGCGGTGCGTCGCTGCCGCTCGAAGGGCGATGCGCTCCGGCTGGAGATGGCGGTCAAGCGACTGACGCGCGATCGGAAAGAGGCGCTCATCGTCGGACGGCGGCTCGCCGCGTTCGCACGGCGCGTCGAGGGGAGGTCATCGAGTCGGGCTGCGCATTCTTCGACGTGAGCGCGCAAGCGCTGCAGGCTGCGAACCGCGAGCTCTATCGCACTCGCCAAGATTGGTGACGTGGACTACCCATTGCTGACACCTTCGAACCCCCAGGTGAGGAACATGAGACGACAGATCGAAGCGGCCCTCATCGTGAGCCTCGTCGGGGCCTCCGCGCATGCGCAGAGCGCGCCGCCGACGGGGGCGCAGACCGGGG
>DATIQP010000466.1:0-4431 GCA_035470765.1 Polyangiaceae bacterium
TCCTTGCCCTTGGCGGTGATCATGCTCTCGCTGGAGGCCTGCAGGCCGCTGCTCGCGAGGGAGGCTTCCTTCTTCTCGGGCGCGGCGGACGAGATCGAGCCGGTCAGCGCGACGACGGACGCGAGGAGGGTGACCGATCCGAGGCGGACGCGACGCATTGAAGGGGACATGATGGACGGAATGGGGCGGGTTGTGAACCCCTGGCGGGGTGGAGACGGAGACGGAGGCCGAGGCGGGGGCGGAGTCGGAAACGGAGCCGGAGACGGAGACGGAGTCGGGGGCGGGCGCGGATGCTGCGGTGCGGCATGTGTGGCCTGGTTTATGCCTGAAACCGAGGTCGCAAATCATGTTGCAGTGCAACAAAAATGTGTGGACGCCTGGCCGGGCCTGAGGTAACCCGCCGGGCATGGACGCTCGACAAGAGGTGAAGCCGGTGTTCGGGGAGCCGACGCCGCTGGGGTTGCTCGGGTTGGCGATCGGGTGCGCGGCGCTCGTGCCCGTGGCGTTCGGGATGCTGCCGAAGGAGCCGGCGGCGGCGGCGAGCATGCTCGAGACGTGCGCGTGGCTGTGCCTGCTCTTCGGGGCTGGGTGCCAGTTCCTGGCCGGGATCATGAGCCTGGCGAACAAGAACACGCTCGGCGGCACGCTCTTCACCACGTTCGCCTTCAACTGGGTGATGAACTGGTGGGCGCTCGATCAGCTCGCGCACGGCAAGGCGCCGAGCGCGCCGGTGCTCTTCGCGGTCGACCTCGCGTTCCTCGCGATCTTCGTGGTGCTGACGTACGCGTTCGGCTTCGTCTCGAAGCTGCTCTTCTTCTTTCTGCTCGACATCGACGCGCTGTACCTGCTGCGCATCGTCCGGCACGAGGCGCCCGCGATGCCGGGCCTGGCGGCGGGGATCGGCGTGGCCACCGTGGTGCTCGGCGCGCTCGCGCTCTACATCGCGCTCGGGATGCTGCTCAACGGAGCGGCGGGCCGCGTCCTGTTTCCGATGGGCGGGCCGCTGTTCGGCGCGCCGGAGAAGCCGCGAGCGTTTGCGTTCGAGCCCCGGGACGGCGCACGGCCATCAAGTGTGATTGCAGGGTAGGCACACGCCCGCGGCGCTCCCGAGCGGCAGATTGCACGCTCCGCCGCAGCAGTCGGCGTCGTTGGTGCAGCCGCCGCACGCCGGGACGCAGCTGCTCGAGTAGCAGACGAAGCCCGCCGCGCCCGAGTCGACGCCGGCGTCCGCCGCTGCGGGGTTCGGGGCGCACGGCCACCCGGCGCAGCAATCCGCGCTCGACGAGCACGCCTGCCCGGCGGCCACGCACTGAGCGTCGGTGCATCTCGTGACGCCCACGTTGTCCGGCTTGCACGTGTCGTTGCTCTGCGTGTCTCCCGAACAACAGCTGGTCGTCGCGTTGCAGGTCGCGTTCGCGGTGCGACAAATCGAACCGTTGGGTTTGCACTGCGTGACGATCGCGCACACGCCGAACGCGTCCGCAGGCTTCTCCCTTTGGCAGATCTGGCTGCAGCAGTCTCGATCCGTCACGCAGAGATCCCCGGACGGCCGGCAACCGCTGGCGTGCTGGCAGATGGACACGCCGGTCGGCGCGTACGGGCCGCACGTCCGGCTGCAACAGTCGGCGCCGCACGGCGCGGCGCCATCGCTGCTCACGGCGCACACGACGCCGTCGAGCGTGCACGACGACTGCGTGAAGCCGCACGATCCGTAGAGGGCGTCGGGAGCCAGGGAGCAGATGCCGGCGCAGCAATCCGCGGCGGATGCGCAGACGTCTCCGGGCTGGCCGCAGTACGAGGCGGCCGCGCACTTGCCCTGTCTGCACGAGCGCGAACAGCAGTCGGAGCTCTGCGTACACGTGTTGCCCAGGGTCCGGCACGATGCATTGAGCGGCGTGCACGTCCCGTTCGCGCCGCAGCGGCCTCCGCAGCAGTCGGGGTCGGCCTTGCACGGCTCGCCGTCGGAAGCGCAGGCGCACGTGTTTCCGGTGCACGCGCAGCTGCAGCACTCGCTCGACGCGGAGCAAGGCATGTTGGGCAGCTGGCACGTCGAGCCTGAATCGCCCGTGGTGTCGGTCACCACGACGTCGGTGAGCGAGGAGGGAGAATCCGAGAGCGTACCGTCCACGCTCGCGTCGAGGGAGCCGCCGCCCGACGACCCGCACCCCAGGATCCAGCAAGCCGCCAGACCCAAGCCGCGCCGACCCCTCACCATGAGTCGATTCTACGCCGCTCGAGGGGCGCACGCCCGAGCGTGACGTCGAGAAGTTACTTGAGCCCTTCGCTGCCGATGAACTCGTCGGGCCAGTCGTCGCCCTCGAAGGGCCAGTACTCCTCGTTGTCCTTGAGGAACCGGGCCGCGTCGAGCGCGTCGACCGCGTCCTGAGGCAGAAAGCCGTTGCCGATGGCCTCGATCTCGATCTCGAGCGCGCGCTTGCGGCCGATGATCGACTCGATCCGCCCCAGCCGCGCGCGGCGCAGCAGCCTCGAGAGGCGGAGGTCGACGCGGTGGAGCGTGTCCTTGCCGAGCGCCGTCGCGGTGCGTTCGAGGTCGGCGCGGGCCTGCGCGACGCTCGGGCCGTAGCTCGTCGCGGTCTGCTCGTCCTTGCGGAGCAGGTCGGGCAGGTCCTTGCCGCCGCCCGCGGCCTCGCCCTTGTCGGCCGGAGCAGCGCTGGCGCCCGTCGAGGTGTGCGCGGCGTTGAGCTGGGTCTGGAGCTTGCCGACGTCCTCCTTGAGCGGCGCGAGCTCGGAGGCGCTCGCGCCGTTGCCTTCGAGGTCGCTCACCATGCGCCTCACGCCCTCGAGGGCGTCCTTGGCGTCGGCGGCGCGCTCGTCTTCGGTCGGCTTGTCGTCGAGGGCGGGGCGCACGCCGCCGGTCGTCGCGAGCTGGCCGCGGACGTCGGCGAGCGAGCCCTGCGTGAGCCGCAGGCCGCTGGCCTCGTGCTCGAGCACCGCGCGCTGCCGCTCGGTGGCGCCGTAGGCGGGGTCGAGGCGCACGAGCGCGGCGATCGCGCGAAGGGCCTCGGGCTTGAGCGCGGCGCCGCCTTCGCTGGTGCTGCCCGCGTCCCCGCCGGTGCGCGCCGCGGCGAGCAGCGCCTTCATCGCGCGCTCGTCGCCCTGCACGCGCCGCGCGGCGTCGCGCACCGGCTCGAAGAGCGCCATGAACTTGATGAGCTTGTCGTCGGCGTCCTTGAACTTGCACTGCGCCAGATCGATGTACGCGTCGAGGATCCATGCCTCGTCCTCGTACGGGTGGTGGATCTGCAGGGCCTTGAGCTCGTCGAGCAGCTCGCGCGCGCCCTGGTAGTCCTTCTTCTCGTAGCGGCTCGTTGCGGCCTCGTAGAGCGCCTCGGCGAGGCGGTCCGAGTCGCGCGGGACGAGATAGTAGTAGTAGCGCGAGTCGTCGAAGCGGAACTGTTCGTGGGCGATGCGGCCGAGGGCGAGCCGCGCGAGGTCGCGCACCGCGAAGAAGCGCTCGTCGGCGTAGACGGCGGTCGTCGCGCCCGAGCGCTTCGGGTCCGCGATCTTGCAGAACATGTCCTCGCCCTCCTTGAAGCGCTGCTTCTCGACGAGGATGAGGCCTTGAAGGTACGTCGCCTGCGCCCAGAAGCGCGAGCGGCGCGGGACGGCGGCGTAGGCGGCGAGGGCGCCGTCGGGGTCCTTCTTCGCTTCGAGCTCGCGGCCCGTGAGGTAGCTGACCTCGCCGCGCGTCTCCTCGGGCGCCGTCTGCGGGACGGACTCGAGGTCCTTCAGAGCGGCCTCGTAGCGCTCGCTCTCGATACCCACCTCGACGAGCCGGCGGACCGCGCGCCTCGCGTACGTCGCGACGCCATCCCACGCGCCCTTCTGCGCCAAGAGCTGCCGGAAGTACGCGCGCGCCGGCCCGTACGCGCCCGCGGTCGCGTACGCGTCGCCGAGCAGGAAGAGGACGGCGCGGCCCTCTTCGTTCTGCGCGAACGGCGCGAACTGCGGGTTCTCGGCGAGCTCGACGAGCCGCGACACGGCCTCGTCGATGCGCCCGCTGCGGAGCAGGTCCTCCGCCTCGGCGGCGCGCGTGCGCACGTCGTCCAGGTTGAGCGAGAGGGTGCCCCCGAGCTTGCGCGCGGCGAGCGCGTCCTGATAAGCGCGCATGCCTTCGCCACGCGCCTGCGGCTCCACCGTCTCCGACGTCGTGGTCGTCCCCGAAGCCGTCGCCGTGGCCGGCGCCGTCCCCGTCCCCGAGGCCGTGACCGAAGCCGACCCCGAGGCCGGTCTCGACGAGGGGGGCCGGCCCTGCGCGTTCGCCATCGCCGCGATCGCGATGACCAGCGGGAAGGCCAGCCGGCTTGGCTTCACTTCTTCACCGCGTGGGCTTCGGCCTTCACTCGCACGCGAAGATCGTAACCGCCGCTCTTGTCGCTCGTGAAGTCGCCGCCCATGCTCGAATCGTCC
>DATIQP010000467.1:0-3592 GCA_035470765.1 Polyangiaceae bacterium
GGGTGTCGTCGCCCGTCGCGGGGGCTTTCGACGTCAGCGCGGCGAGCGCGACGCGAAAGAGCTGGCTGCGCTCGTCGACGAGCAAGCGGCCCATGGCGGCCGCGAGCATCGCGGCACCGACGGCGCGCGACGCCTCGTCCGACGCGAGCTCCGGCTCGGTCGCCGCCGCGAGCAGCCACGCGGGCGCGCTCGAGATCTCGACGATTGCGCGCGCCACGTGCCGGAGCGTGTCCGGGGTCTCGACCGATCCCTGCGCGAAATGCGCCCGCACCGCGGCCACCGCCGAAGCGCGGACGCGCATGACACGCGGCTCGATGGAGAGACGCTCCAGCGTGATGCCACGCGTCCGCGCGCCTTCGCTCACCGCGTGCAGCGAGAACGGCCCGGAGGCCGGCAGCGGGCCCGGCTTGTCCAGCGCGGCGACCACCGCGCGAGCGAGATCGCTCAGGGCCTCTGGCTGCGGAGGCGCGTCGCATCGCACGGCGTGCGCGCCGACGCGAGCGAACAGCGTTGCAACGTACGCGGCGGCGTCGTGCGTCGAACGATCGCCGAACAGCATCCGCCCGCGGACGAACGTGGCTCCCGGCGCGTAGAAGACCTCGACGGGCTTGCCGGTGGCCTCGAGCTCCTCGCCGATGTCGTGGGCCAACGCGGCGAGCGCCTCGGCCGGCGGCTCTACGCCCTCGCACGCGCTGCGCAAGAGGTCGTGGAGCCCGACGACGATCCGCGCGTGCCGTTCGGTGTGCGCGTCGACGGGAAGAATTGCGTCCGGCGCGAGCCCCGCGACCGGCGGGCGCATGCTCGGCGACACCGCCGCGGCCTGCTCGTCGCCCGCGATTCGGCCGAGCAGCTCGACGACGGCGCGGTGCACCTCGTCCGACATGGGCCGCTGGCTGGCCCGGAGCACCGTGGGAGCCTCGCCGGCGGGCACGTCAGCGAACAACGGCGTCGCGCGCGGCAGGTCCTCGGGGTGATTGGCCACGGCGCGGAGCAGCGCGTCGAGCGCCTCCTTGCCGAGCATCGCGCTCGTCATCGCGGCCGCCAGCTTGGGGGCGTCCTTGGGGCCGACGCGCTGGGCGAGGCGCTCGGTCAGCGCGGCGCGGAGCTCGCCGCCTTGCTCGTAGCGACGATCGGCATACAGCCCGGCTGCGACCTTGCGGAGCGCCCCGAGCACTGCGCCGACGTTGCGCGCACGCGCCGCCTGGATGAGGCCATCCGTGCACAGCTCGGCGTAGCGCTCGACCCAGCGATCGCTGGTGAGCTGCGAGGCGTAGACCGCGCGAATGACGTCGTCGGGGGCGAGCGGCGAGGCTTCGTCGCTCCATGCGGATCCGACGCTCCGCGCTGCGTGAACTCGCCGCGCGGTGGCCGTCTCGTCGCGCATGGCCTGGGCAATGTGCTCCTCGCGCGCCTCCACGTCGCCGAGCGCGGCCACCGTGCACGCGTCGAACCGAACGTGCGGCAGCGAGGCCTCCCAGAGCGGCGAGACCACGTCGGCCTCGCCCTTGGTGGCGAGGCACGAGAGCAGCGTGCACAGCTCCTGGAAGCTCAGCCCCGGAAGGATGCGCAGCGCGCGAACGCCCCCCTCGAACAGACGGTGCGGGATGGCCGCGAGCGGGAACCCGGGCTCCCAGAGCACGTGATCGAACGCGCAGAGCCCGTAGGGGCGCACCACGAGGTGGATGGAGGCGTTGCGACGCCGGTGCACGGCGATGGTCGCGTCGAACGCGCTGCGCAGGACGGGTTGAGCCGTCGGCGCGTCGAAACCGGACGACAGCCCTGCCGTCCACGCCTGCTCCCACGCGAGCAGGCACGCTTCGACGTCGCGCACGCGCCCATCACCCCGCGGGACGACCTCGTGAACGGGCGTGAGCTCGGCGTCGTCGGTGTCGTCGGCTTCTTCTTCGCTGGCGTCGAACGTCTGGCTCTGGTCGGCGACGCGCATCGCGGAGATCACGGCGGTCTGCATCTCGCGCGCGCTCGGGAAGCGCCGCTCTGGCTCCCACGCCAAGGCCCGATCGATCAGGCGCACGAGCTCGACCGGCATCTCGGGGGCGACCGTGGCGACCGAGGGCACCGGCTGCGTCGCGGCGAGCTGGAGCGACTCGCGCTCGGTCTTCCCGCGGTGGATGCGACGGCCCGTGATGAGCGCGTGGAGCAGCGCGCCGATGGAGAAGATGTCGGAGCGGCCGTCGATCCTGTCGACCTCGCCCCTGGCTTGCTCCGGTGACATGTACGCCGGCGTCCCGAGCGCGAGGCCCGCGGTGTTGTCGTGGTGTTGGCGGACGTCGTTCTCGCGCGCGACGCCGAAGTCGAGCAGCTTGACCTCGCCGCTCTGGGTCAAAAAGATGTTCGCCGGCTTGAGGTCGCGGTGGACGATGCCCATCGCGTGGCACGCCGAGAGGCAGTCGAGCACGCGCTCGGCGATGTGGAGCGCCTGCGTCGCCGCGATGGTGCGGCCGGTGCGGCGCCAGTAATCGCGCACCGTCTCGCCCTCGAGCAGATCCATGATGAGGAACGGCTCGTCCGTCTCGGTCGTGTCGTCGTCCATTACCCGGACGCACGCCGGGTGACCGATCTTGTTCGCGACGTAGGCCTCGCGCAGGAAGCGGTCGACGACGTTCCGGTCGCGCGCCAGCTCCGCGTGCATGATCTTCAGCGCAGCGCGCTGGCCGTTGCGGTGCGTCGCGGCGTAGACCGCCGCCACGCCTCCGACCCCGAGGAGCGCGTCGAGGCGCCACTTGCCACGGATAGTCGACCCCAGGCGCGCTGCGGCGAGGTCCTCCTCCTTGGTGCGGGTCGCGGTCGGTTCAGCCATGAGAGTGTCTGCCGCGCCCGTCCCCTCATCGAGCCCACTTCCGGCTGAAAACGTGGCCGCGCAGAGCAGGCAGAATAGCCAAGCGGCGGGCGGTTGACGAGGGGCGCGGCGAGGCGCAAGTTCTGGGCCGCGAAGGGAGTGCCCCCGTGAAACATTTGACCATGCAAATCGGAGGGATGAGCTGCGGGGGGTGCGTGACGGCGGTCCGCAACGTGCTCACACGGCAGCCCGGGATCTCGGGCCTGCAGGTGGAGGTCGGCAAGGTCGACCTCGACTACGACGAGGCCAGCATCGACCCGGAGCGCATCGCGCAGACGATTCGCAAGGCCGGGTACGAGCCTCGGCCATGAACTGGGGACCTCAGTCCTTGGCGTAGAGCAGCGCCAGGGACGCCACGATGGCGCCGAGCGGCGGGGCGGCCCAGAGCGGCATCAACCCGAACGCGAGCGTGAGCACGGCGAGGGTGCCGGGCAGGACCGCGGCCATCGCCCGGAACGTGCGCTCGCGCACTTCTCGCGGAATGGTCAGGGCCTCCGCTCCGTCGCGGACGTCGTCGGATGCGAGGGTCACGCCCCACTCGCCCGGGTTCGCACCGGCCGCGTCGAGCGCCACCGAGACATCGGCCGCGCCGAGCGCGGAGTCGTCCGCCGCCGGATGCCCGAGCACCGCCACCAGGTCGCCTCCCTCTGCGAGCGTGCGTACCTCCGCACCTCGGTCCGGCCCCGCGACCTCGGGCCGCAAGTGCTCGATGTCGAGGGCGCGGCCGATGGTCTC
>DATIQP010000468.1:0-5350 GCA_035470765.1 Polyangiaceae bacterium
ACGACGATCGACATGGCCGACTACGTCCTGCCGAGCTGCGCGAGCGGGGCTCCGGCGTGGCAGATCGGCAGCGAGCAGTTTCGCGTCGTGCCGATGGGCATGCAAGGCGGCTCGGGCCGCTTCGTCATCGTGAAGAGCACCGACGGCTCCGGCTACGAGGAGTGGAGCGTCGACGCGACGTGGTTCCGGATCCGCGCCGACACGACGTGGGCCTACGAGCTGCCTGATCACACGTGGTGCGACGTGAAGTGCGGCACCAACGACGCGAGCGACTGCCAGCAGCGCTGGAACACGAACCCGAGCGACCCGCGCAACGGGCTCAACCCGTCGTCGCCCTGGGCCTACACGGTCTACGCCGATCCATCGAACACCAGCCTCGGGGCGCCGATCATCCCGCGCAAGCTGCAGCTGCCGATGAACGGCACCACGCAGTTCTCCTCGAGCGTCGCCATCCAGGGCGCCCGGCGCGACACGTGCGCGTCGTGCTCGGTGAACTTCGACAGTCCCTCCGTGGGCCGCACGGTGAACGCTCGCCGCCTGCAGACCTGGCACGGCTTCTCGGACGTCGTCGAGCTCTCGATCGCGAGCGGCCCCGGCGCCGGCGAGGTCTACGACTACGCGCGCGGAAAGGGCTGGATCGGGTTCAACGGCAACGCGGCGAGCGGCCAGGTCCAGACGAGCACCCTCCCCCTCTCGAGCTGCGCCGGCTTCCAGCAGGGAAGCATCTGCTCCGCCACGGGCGGCAGCGCCCCGCCCGCGCCGACGACGACACCGACCTCCACGACCACGTCCTCGTCCAATCCCCCGCCGCCACCACCGCCCGCGGCGTGCGCGTGCAACCCCAACGTCAACAACTTCTGCCTCTACGGCGCGAACGTCCCGGGCTGCGCGATGACCGCGCCCGGCGGCTACTGCGATCCCAACGGCGACGGGAACTTCTCCGACGCCGATTGGGTCAGGGGCTACGACGAGTACCAGCAGCAGTGCGGGAGCGCGCCCCCGCCCCCGCCCCCTCCTCCGCCGCCGAGCACCTGCGCGTGCAATCACGCCGTCGACAACTTCTGTCTGTACGCGCCGAACACCTCCGGTTGCGCGATGACCGCGCCCGGCGGCTACTGCGATCCGAACGGAGACGGGAGCTTCTCGGACGCCGACTGGGTGCGCGGCTACAACGAGTTCCACCAGCAGTGCCCGTGACGAGTCACGAGCAGGTCAAGAGCGGTACGCGCTGTGCTCCCGGCGGCGGTCGCTGGTGTTCGTCTCGACGGTGGCGCGCGTGACGAGCTCGTAGAGCACGGCGCGCTTGCCCTCGCGCTTGCGCAGCACGCGCCCGAGGCGCTGGACGTGCTCGCGGACCGAGCCGCTGCCGGAGACGACGACGGCGACGTTCGCGTCCGGCACGTCCACGCCCTCGTTGAGCACCTTGGAGGTCACGATGGCGTTGTACGTGCCGTCGGAGAGCCCTCGGAGGATCGCGCTGCGCTCCTTGATCTTGGTCTGGTGCGTGATGCACGGCAAAAGAAACGTGCGCGAGACCGCGTACGCCGTGGCGTTCTCCTGGGAGAAGACGATGGCGCGATCGCCGGCGTGCTCGGTGAGCAACAGCTCCAGGTATGCCATCTTCGCCGGCGCCGTGAAGGCGAGCTCGCGCTGGCGCCTGTACGCCGCCATCGCCTCGCGGCCCTCGGCCGAGCGCGACGAGAGCATCACGAACTCGCTCCACCCGCGCGGGTCGCCCATTCGGACGCCGTGCCTGCGCAAGAACGACAGGTACACCCCGCGCTGCTCTTCGTACTCCTGGCGCTCCGAGGGCGAGAGCTCGACCTCGATGCGCTCGGTCTCGTACTCGGCAAGCCACGTGCCCGCCAGCTCGACGATGTCCCGGCGGCAGACGATGGGCCCGACGAGCTCGTCCAGCAAGGGCTCGCGACCGTCGTTGCGCTCGGGCGTGGCCGTGAGCCCGAGCCGGTACGGGGCAATGCACGCGCGCGCGGCGAGCGCGTACGCCTCGCTCGGCAGGTGGTGGCATTCGTCGAAGACGACGAGCCCGAAGCGCGCGCCGAAGCGCTCCATGTAAAGGTGCGCCGAGTCGTACGTCGTCACCGTGAGCGGCTGCACCTCGTAGTGCCCGCCCCCGACGATCCCAACGGCGCAGGAGTCGCCGAACGTGGCGACGAGCAGATCGTACCACTGCCGCACGAGATCGAGCGTCGGCGCGACGACCAGCGCGCTGCGGCGCTTCTGCTCGATGGCCATCACGGCGACGTGCGTCTTGCCCGCACCGGTCGGCAGCACGACCACGCCGCGCCCGCGCGCCTTGCTCCACGCGTCGAGCGCCTCGCGCTGGTAGGGGCGCGGCTCGCGGTGCACGCGCGGAGAGGCCGTGAGCTCTTGGTAGGCGCGCGCGCGGTCGTCGAACTCGATCTTCTCGCGCACGAGCCAGCGGACGACGTCCGCGTAGGCCGAGCCGCGAGCGCGGAGCGAGGCCGCGCGCTCGTCGCGGCGCAAGAAGTCCGGGACGCTCACGCTGGCCGGCAGGTCCCGCAGCTCGATCGTCCCGCCGTCGAACCGCAAAGTGGGACGGGGCGCGGTGCTCACCTCGCCATCACGCCGCTCACGTGGACGCGGCAGATGCCGTTCGGCCGGGCATGGACGTCGAAGACGGGCTGCTCGCAGCGGGAGCAGACGAACAGAGAGTGCTCGAAGTCCTCCGAGCGCGCCAGCGCGTCCACCGCGACGAGCGAGAGCACGCGATCGACGAGGCTCATTCGCTCGCGCACCTGCGGCAGGACGATCTCCGCACCGGTGTCGTCCTCGGCGCGGCCGACGAGCTGGAGGTCAAGGGCCAGCGTCGTGAAGGCAGAGCGACCGGCCGCGGTCGTGAGCTCGCGCAGCACGAGCAGGACGTCCGCGCGCATGTCGGCGAGGAGCTTCTCGACGCGCGTCTCGGAGACGCCGCCGGCGCTGGGCGGGACCGGCGTCGTCCGATCGGAGGACGGCACGATGCGGGCGGTGGCCCACGTCGGCCGGAGCGTCAGGCGCCGATAGGGGCCGGCGAGCCAGCGCGCGAGCTCGACCTTGCCCCAGCCGATGTGCGCACCGACGATGATGCGGGAGTAGGCGCGGCGGCAGGCGTTGGGCAGCTCCTCCGAGGTGATGTCGAACGGGAACTCCCCCACGTCGACGAGAAGATCCTCTGCTGCCATCATGGTGCTGCGCCTCCCCTGGGTCCCGGGCCGGAAGGCTTATTCAAAAAATCCCGTCGGGGCGCAAGGGGATTCGGCCAAACCACGGGAAAAAGGCCGGCGGTGGTAGCATCGCTCGAGGTGGAAACGACCTCCAAGCCTCCCCCACCCGCCGCTGCCGTTCGGCCGCTCAAGCCCACCTTCGCGGGCTGGATGCGCCGCGTGCGCGACGCGTTCGTCCGCCTGCTGTTGCTGGTGCTGGCGCTCGTGCTCGTGCGCGTGGTCTGGCACTTCGCGATGCGCGACGACCCGCACGCGCTGCTCGACGCGCGCACCGAGTCGGACCTCGTGGCCCGGCGCGACTACCTCGCGGCGCACGTGGAGCAGGCCACGCACGCCATGGCGCCGAGCGACTCGCAGTTCGCGGGCGAATGGGCGCTGGTCACGCTGTCGATGACGTCCATGGCCGCGGGGAACATCGGCTTCGAGCACTCCGACACGGTCCCGACCGACATCGATCTGGTGGCGCGCTGCGCCGAGCTCGCCCAGCGCAAGGAGGCGCGCGCGTTCGACGCAGGGCGGTGGGGCGACGATCCCATCGACGCGATGGACGGGGCCTCGAGCCACCTCGGCTACCTCGGCCACCTCGGCGTCATCCTCGAGGCATACCGGCTGCTCGGCGGCGCGGACCCGAAGCTCGTCGCGCTCGAAGGCAAGGTCGTCGCGGCGCTGACGACGAAGCTCGCTGCGGCGAAATCGGGGCTCTTGCCCACGTACCCGGGCGAGACGTACGTCGCCGACAACGCGGTGGTGCTCGCCGTGCTCGCGCTCGCCGACGTGGGCCGCGGCGCCAAGGCGAGCGGGAACGCGTCGTCAGGCTCGGGCGCGCACGCGCGGCTCGTCGGCGCGACGCTGGCTCAATGGCGCGGCAAGCTGGTCGACCCGGCGACCGGCGTCCTCGTCTTCGGGCTCGAGCGCAACGAGCCGCGTGCATCGGGCGCCGCGTGGAGCGCGATGTACCTCGGCTACGCCGATGACGCCTTCGCTCGCGAGCAGGCCAAGGCGCTCGTCGCGCACTTCGAGAAGAAGGCCTTCGGCATCTTCGCCGGCCTGTGCGACCGCCCGAGCTGCTCGGGTGACGGCGACGTCGACTCCGGACCGCTGGTTCTCGGGCTCAGCCCTGCGGCGACGGGCTTCGCGATCTCGCTCGCGCGGCGCACCGAGGACGCGGATCACCTGGGCGCGTGGCTCGCCACGGCCGAGTGGGCCGGCTTGACCGTGAGCTGGGGCGGCGAGCGCCACTACGCGTTCTCGCCGCTCGTGGGCGACGCGATCGTGCTCGCCGCGAAAACTGCGCGCGCGTGGGACTCGCGCTACGCGGCGCGCTAAGCTCTCATCGTGCCCGCTCCGCGCAAGCCTCGGCTGAGGCCCGTCGAAACCATCGTCGTGCCCGACCCGCGCCACGGCAAGGTCCTCGTGCTCCGCGACACGCAGGGGATCGCGCAGGGCCACGCGGTGCTGCCGCCGCCGCTCATCCCGATCGTGGCGCGCTTCTCGGGGCGCCTCACCATCGGACAGATCGCCCGCGACGCGAGCAAGGAGCTCGGCGGCGAGATCTCCGAGGACCTCGTCGAGAAGATCGCGGAGCAGCTCGACGAGGGCCTCTTCCTCGAGGGACCGACCTTCGAGCGCGCGCTCGAGAAGGTCCGCGCCGACTTCGACGCCGCCCCGCTGCGGCCCGCGTCGCACGCCGGCGGGGCGTATCCGGGCGAAGAGGGGGAGCTCGCGGCGTACATCCAGCGCGAGTGCCTCGCGCCCGCGGCCGAGCCCGCGCCCGAAGGACGCATGGTGGCGCTCGTCGCGCCGCACATCGATCCGTGGCGCGGCGCGATCGGCTACGGGCACGCCTACGGAGCGCTCGCCAAGTCCCTCGCGCCCGAGATCGACACCTTCGTCGTGTTCGGCACGTCGCACGCGCCGATGCGGGAGCCCTTCGCGCTGTGCCGCAAGGGTTACGACACGCCGATGGGCCCGATGCCCGTCGACGGCGCCTTCGTCGACGAGCTCGCGGCCGCCGCCGAGTTCGATCCCTACCGCGATCTGCTCAACCACAAGCGCGAGCACTCGATCGAGTTTCAGGCCGTGTTCCTCAAGCACCTGCTCGG
>DATIQP010000469.1:0-2687 GCA_035470765.1 Polyangiaceae bacterium
TGACGAAGATGAGAACCGTCGCGACGATGACGGCGCCCATCACCACCGAGGACAACCCCTTGCTGCGGAACATGTCGAGCATGACGGCGAAGGGGTAACACGCCTTGTCGCGCTCGCAAAAGGGTGAAGCTCGACCCTCGCCGCTTGGCGCGGGCGCGCGGCTCGACTAGTGGCGCGACTCGGCCGTCTTCGCGATGCCCATGGCGAAACGCACCTCCTCGACCATCTCGGCGGTCGTCGTCGCCTTGGCGAGCACGACCTCGAAGAAGGTGTCGAGCGTCTTTTTGGCGTCCGCGGGGTCGTTGACGGCGGCAAAGCCGGCGTGAACCTCCTGGAAGCCCTGGGCCAGCGCGGGGCCGGCGAGCTCGCGCAGGCGGCCGAAGAGCTGGTCGTCCGTCTCGTTGGGGTACTGGCCGCGGCGCAGGCCCATGATGAGGCGTACCTCGAGCTCGGAGCCGTTGGGCCGCACCCTCACGCCGGAGTCCAGGATCAGGTTGTCCCGCACCCGGTCGGCGACGATCACCTCGTGGCCCGTGGTGCGGTAGACCTCGAGACCCCCACCCGTGATGACTTTTTTGATTTCTTGGGGGGTCACGAGACGTCGGCCAGAACCAGGCGGTAGGCCCCCATTGAAGCCTGAGCCCAAGCGACGCGTCAATGGTTACTGGTAACCTGGCGGAAGCTGGTGCAGCTTTTCGTGGTTAGGCTAACATGCGACCAGTGAAGAATCGTCGGAGCCTTACCCCGGAACTCGGGGTCCCCGCAGCCGACACCGGCGCTCACGCGATGCGGCGGGGTGGACCAAGGCACACGGCCTCCGAGCGCGTTCGCCTGATCGGGCCGAACCTCAAGATGCGGGACGGCTGGGCGCTGAACATCAGCCGAGGAGGCGTACGCGCCATCCTGGAAGAGCCCGTGGAGCTCGGCGAAGAGTACGAGGTCACCATCGGCGAGGAGGGCGGCTCGCCTCTCACCCGCAAGGGGCGGGTCGTCTGGGTGCAAGAGGAGCCCGACGGCGTCATCGCGGGCTTCGAGTTCGTCTACCAGTCCGGCGCTCAGCCCAGCGCCGACGCGCTCGGCGTGACCGGCGAAGGGGTGCCCGGGCCCGAGAGTTCGGACGACGACGACTGATGGCCGCGGCGAAGAACGTCTTTCCGCCGTGCGGTCTGTACGTCACGACCCGGCCGCTGCCCGACCACGAGCAGGAGATCGGCGCGGGCCTGCTCGTCTACTTCCACAACCACTCCGAGGGCGGGATGCCCGTCGTCATCCCGCCGGATCACAACATCCTCAACCGCTGGCACTTCCACGGCGCGGGGATCCCGTTTCGCAGCCTCGCCTGGGCCGACAGCCTCACGCGCCTGCCGGCCGAGGGCTTCTACCTGCTGCGCAAGGCCCTCGATTTCGATCGCGGCAGCTGGCCGAAGGCTTCGCTCGTGCAGCTCGGCTACACGCGGACGGGCGACCCGGTCCTGTTCATCGCGCAGCAGCGTGCGGCGCTCGACGAAAATGACCTGTTCTTCTCCGATCGCGGCGTCGGCATCGCGCACCAGCAGCTCGCGCTGCTCGAACCGGTGAGCGTCTACGTGGAGCCGATCGAGCCGGGCGGTCACTCGACCGGCACCCACTAGGTCGGCTTCAAGCCCGGCGCCGCGCGACGATGGCGACGGCGCGAACGTACGGCTCGTGCTTGCGGAAGACCGCGCGCACGTCGAGGAGACGGCTCGCGGCGCCGGGCACGCGAAGCGAGTTGAAGACGAAGCGCGCCGTGCGCCAGACGCCTTCGTCCTGAATCAGCCGCATGGTTTCGAGCAGCCGCATCGGCGCGGTCGTGACCGAGGCGACCTCGAAGCCGGCACGCTCGAGCCACGTCTTCCACTGCGGCACCGTGCCGATGCGCACGCCGACGTGGATGCAGTCGGAGAAGTCACGTTCGACCTCACTCTGCCGATCCGGATCGGTCACCGCGAGCTCGTGAATCGCGTAACCGCCGCCCGGCCGGAGCAGGCGGCGCGCCTCGCTCGCGATCGCCTGCTTCTTCGCCTCGGGGTGCATGCTCAGCATCGCCTCGCCGACGACGACGCTCGCGCACGCGTCGGGCAGGGGTGTGCGGGACGCGTCCGCGCGGACGATGCGCGCGCGCTCGTGCCCGGCGAGGGCGCGCTCGGTCTGCGCGATCGCCTCCGGCTCGCGCTCGACGCCGACGTAGGTGCGCGGCCTTCGCGCGACGATCTCGCGCGCGGTGAGCCCGAGCCCCGGCGCGAATTCGATCGCGTCGTCCTCCGGACCGATTCGCAGCTCGTCGAGCATCCATCGCGTCATCTCGAGGCCGCCCGGACGCAGCACGCGCTTTCCGAGGCGGGCCATCAGCCAGTGGGCAGGCATCTTCGCGACCGAGAGGTGCGCGAAGGGAGCCGAGTCGTGTTCGTGGGTCGGCGTGGTGGACGTGGTCATTCATCACCTCGTATTGAAAATGACTTTTATTTTCAATAACGCCTACTGCGCTGGGATGCAAAGGGTTTTTGAGGGGCGCGCTCCGCCTCGAGCGCGCTCTTCAGCCCGATCCTTGCCTGTGGATTGCTCGCTCGGTGAGCGCGGCGAGGACCGCTAGCCCACGACGAACCGCAGCCACGCCGCGCCGACCGCGAGGCTCGCCAGCGCGCTCGGCACGCCGACCTTGGCGAAAT
>DATIQP010000470.1:0-5883 GCA_035470765.1 Polyangiaceae bacterium
AGGTGGCGGAGCGCTTCGTCTCCTACCCCGAGATCGCGAGCGTCGTCGCCCACGGCGAGACGAAGTGCACGGTCGTGCTCCGCTCGGGCGTGCAGGTCGATCTGCGCATCGTCGAGCCCGAGACGTGGGGCGCCGCGTTGGTCTACTTCACGGGCTCGAAGGCGCACAACATCGCGCTTCGCACGCGCGCCCTGAAGCGCAAGCTCAAGATCAGCGAGTACGGAGTATTCCGCGGCGACACGCGGGTGGCGGGCGACACCGAAGAGAGCGTCTACCGCTCGCTCTCGCTCCCGTGGGTCGCTCCCGAGCTGCGCGAGGACCGCGGAGAGCTCGACGCGGCGGCCGCGCACGCGCTCCCGGAGCTGCTCGAGCTCGCGGACATCAGGGGCGATCTGCACGTGCACACCAGCGACTCCGACGGCGCCAGCTCGCTCGCCGAGATGGTCGCTGCCGCGCGGGCGCGGGGCTACGAGTACCTCGCCATCACGGATCACTCGCCCGCGGCGCGCATCGCCGGCGGCATGGACGCCGCGGCATTCCGCAAGCAGGCGCGCGCGATCGAGCGCCTCCGCGAGGCGGCGGCCGGGCTGACGGTCCTGCGGGGCGCCGAGGTGGACATCCTCGCCGATGGCCGGCTCGATCTCGACGACGAGATGCTCGACGAGCTCGACGTCGTAATCGCGGCCGTGCACTCGAAGATGGACATGAGCGAGGCGGAGATGACCGAGCGCGTGCTGCGGGCCATCCGCAACCCGCACGTGACGCTCCTCGCCCACCCGACGGGGCGCTTGATCGGCCGCCGCGAGCCGTATGCGATCGATCTCCAGCGCGTCGTCCGCGAGGCGCGCGAGCTCGGCGTGCTGCTGGAGCTCAACGCGCACCCCGAGCGGCTCGATCTGAACGACGTGTACGTGCGCATGGCCAGGGACGCGGGCGCGATGCTGGTCGTGAGCACGGACGCGCACCGCGCGTCGGAGCTGGGCTCCATGCGCTACGGCGTCGACCAGGCCAGGCGGGGCTGGTGCACCGCCGGCGACGTCGCCAACACGCGCTCGCTCCGGCAGCTGAAACGCGTGCTGCGCGCGCGCACCCCGAGACGCGAGCCGAGCAAGAGTCTGGTACATCACGGTCATGTCCAGCGTCCTTGACGAGCTCGTCACGCTCCTTCGCCTCGAGCGCATCGAAGAGAACCTGTTCCGCGGCCAGAGCCAGGACCTCGGCTGGGGGACCGTCTTCGGCGGCCAGGTGCTCGGCCAGGCCCTCTCGGCGGCGGTGCAGACGCTCGGCACCGACCGCCACGTCCACTCGATGCACGCCTACTTCCTCCGCCCCGGCGACGCGAGCAAGCCCATCGTCTACGACGTCGATCGCATCCGCGACGGCAGCTCGTTCACCACGCGCCGCGTGGTCGCGATCCAGGGCGGCCAGCCCATCTTCAACATGGCCGCGTCGTTCCAGAAGCAGGAGCCCGGCTTCGAGCACCAGGACGCGATGCCGGACGCGCCCGCGCCGGAGACGCTGCCCACCGAGCAGGAGCTCCTGCGGCCGCACGTCGCTCACCTGCCCGAGTTCGCTCGCGAGCGCGCGGCCGCGGAGCGCCCCTTCGAGATGCGCCCGATCGACGGCGACCCCAACCCGCTCGCCCCGTCGGCGCGCCCTCCGCGGCGCCAGGTGTGGCTGCGCGCCATCGGCCGGTTGCCGGACGACCCGGCGCTGCACGCGTACCTGCTCGCGTACGCGTCCGACTTCGCCTTCATGACGACGTCGCTGTTCCCGCACGCGGTCAGCTGGCTCACGCCCGGAATGCAGGTCGCGAGCCTCGATCACGTCATGTGGTTCCACCGCACCTTTCGCGTCGACGACTGGCTGCTGTACGACGTCGACAGCCCCGTCGCCCACGGGGCGCGCGGCCTCGCGCGCGGGCGCATCTTCACGCGGAGCGGCCAGCTCGTGGCGTCGACGGCGCAGGAAGGCCTGATCCGGCGAAGGGGCTGAAGGGCCCCGCCCTCAGTCGGTGCGGTGGCTCGCGGCGCGCAGTGTGACGACGAAGCTCGCGCCGTGCGGCTCGCGGCTCTGCACGGCGAGCGAGCCGCCCTCGTCCTGCAGCATGCTCCGGGTGATCGCGAGGCTCCTGTCGTTGCCGATCTCCCCGACGCGCGCCCCGGTCGAGCCGATCTCGACGACGACCTCGGAGCCTCGGCCACGCGTCGAGAGAGTCACCTCGTTGGCTTGCTCGTCCCCCGGCGGAGTCGTCTGAGCGGCGAAGACGAGGATGTTGGCGAAGACCTGACCCAGCCGCGTCGGCGTGCCGGCCACGAGGGGCACGTCGCCGTATTGCTTGACGAGGCGCGCATGTCCGCGCAGCTGGAACGCGGCGAGGTTCGCGACCGAGTCGAGCAGTGCGTTCACGTCGAGCTGCGGTTCGGTCGCCGATTCCGCGAAGATTCGCACGTCCTGCATGGCGCCGCGCACGCCTCCCAGGCCCTCCCGGATGCGTGCGCAGAGCTTCCGGGCCTCGTTCAACCGCTCCTCGGGCAACGTCGCCCCCAGGTACCGCTCGAGCAGCGACACGTTGTTGATCGCGTACGCGAGCGGGCTGTCCACCTCGTGCACGACCGCCTGCGCGACGAAGCCGACGCTCGCCAGCCGGTCGGCCGCGGCGAGCTTCCGCTCGAGCTCCTTGCGCGAGGAGAGGTCACGGATGTGGACGAGGGTCGCGGGCTCTCCCTCGAACACCATCGGAACCGCGAGCACCTCGACCGGCACTTCCCGGCCGCTCGCGTGGAGGAAGCGCTCCTCGATCTCCGGCGCCCCCATGTGCCCGCCATACGTCGAGGTGATGCGCCGTGCGACCAGCGACCGATAGCTCGGAGAGACGAACTCGAACGGCGAACGGCCCAGCACCTGGTCCAGGGTTTGATAGCCGAACAGCGCGAGCGCGGCGGGGTTGGTGTAGACGATCTTGTCTTCGCGGTGCACCGCGATCGCGTCCGTCCAGTCGTCGAAGAACTTCCGAACGGTGGTATCGGCCTTGCGCACCTGCTCCGTGGCGCGGCCCTCCCGAGCGACTGAACGGTCCATGGCTACTCTGCCGGCTGAAGACGCCGTTGCCCCACAAGGTGCACACGGCATTCCTTACACTGCCTCGAGCAGCTCGAGCGCGGCGGCGCGAGCGCGGACCGCCGGCCTGGTTCAGCTCAGGATCCGCCGGACGCCCTCGCCCACGTCCGGCGCGAGGCGCGCGCCGAGCGACGTGATGAGCACGACCTTGGAGCCGACCCGCATGCGCCAGGTGGCGACGCGCTCGCTCGACTGCTCGCCCGAGGCCACCTTCGCGCCGAGGGCGGCGACGAGGTGGGCGTCCTCCCCTGCCCCGGCCACGAGCGACCCGTCGCTGGTGCCGACGGTCAGCGTGTGGACGCCGAGCCTTTCGCGTGCGGCGTCGAGGAACATGCAAAGGGCCTGCTTGCGCTCCGCGCTGCGGCGAACGCGGCGCTCGACGTTTTCCATCATGAAGGGATCGTCGAACGGGCGGACGGGCGGGGCCAACTTCTCTACTTCTTCTTCGGCACCGGCTTGGTGCCCTTCGGCGCGGGGTGCGCGGGGTGCGCGGGCGGGGTCGGTGGTTTCGGCGCCGCCTTGTCCTCGGGCTTCTCCTCGCGTGGCGCCGCCTCCGCCGGCTTGAGCTCCGGGATCTTCACGAGCTCTTCGATGTTCGGCACGAGCACGATCTCGATGCGGCGGTTCTTGGCGCGGCCCGGCTCGGTGGCGTTGCTCTGCGCCGGATCGACCTCGGCGTAGCCGGCCGCGCTGAGCGCCTCGGGCTTGACCCCCTGGGCGATGAGCAGCTTCACGACCGCCACCGCGCGCGCCGTCGAGAGCTCCCAGTTCGACGGGAACTCCTTGGTCTTGATCGGCAGCGTGTCGGTGTGCCCGGAGACCTGGAAGCGCCGCCCCGAGACGGTCTTGAGCGCCGCAGCAACCTCGCCGAGCGCCGTCTTGCCTTCCGGCTTCAGCTCGGTCTTGCCGGGGTCGAAGAGGACGTCGGTCGCGAGGGCGAGCACGATCTGCCCGTGGCGCGTCGTGATGTCGAGCTTCCCCGCGTCGATCATGCTCTTGAACTTGTTGACGAAGTCGTCGAAGAGCTTGGCGCGCGCCTCGGCGGCGGCCTTCTGGGCGCGCAGCTCCGCGAGCTCCTTGCGCGTCTCCTCGTCACCGCCCGCCTCTTTCTTCTCGAGCTCGTCGATGCGGGCCTTCAGGTCCGCGATCTGTTTCTCGTCCGCGTCGGCTTGGTCCTTGGCCTTCTTTTGATCCGCGATGGCGGCGTCGTACTGCGACTTCGGGATGCCGTTCTCGCACGCCGTGGCGCCGAGGGCGGCGACGAGGACGAAGGCTGCGGTGAGGTCTCTGCGCATGTCGGCGACGTTAGAGCGGTTCGCCACGCGCCGTCCACGCTCGAATTGCGCCTGCACGAGCGCAATTTTCCGCCTCGCCGCGAGTTTCGTGGGCGATTGTCCCACCAAAATGTGGAGAGCGTCCGCGTGGGCGATGGGAACTTGGATCTCCTTCTGCGACATTCACCTCCATGAAGCGCGCGTTGATCGCGGGGTTGATCCTCGTCCTTGGCTGCGGGGGATCGAGCGGCACGGGTCTCGATTCGGGCGGCGGCGGTGACGGCTCCGTCCAGGGCGACGGCGGTCTCCCGCAGGGCGACGGGGGCTCCGGCGACGGAGCGACCACGACGGGCGACGCGGGGGCGTACGGCGCGCCGAGCACCACCTACCCGGCGTTCACGCCCTACATGGGCCAGCTCTCCAACAACGGCGGCGCGATCCTCACCGCGCCCGTCCTGGTCACCATTACCTGGGACGGCGACACCGGGCGCGCGACGTTCGAAGGCTTCGGCGACGGCATCGGCGGCTCGTCGTACTGGCCCGCGGCGGTCGGCGAGTTCGGCGTCGGCGCGGCGACGAGCGGCTCGACCAACCACGTGCACGTCACGACGACCCCGCCCGCGCAGATGAGCGACGGCGACATCCAGACCTTCATCTCGTCCAACGTCGGGTCGCTCTTGCCCCAGCCGACTTCGCAGACGATCTACGTCGTGTACCTCTCGCAGTCGACGACGCTGATGTTCAACAACCAGAACGCGTGCCAGGCGGGCGTCGGCGGCTACCACGACAGCTTCGCCGTGAACGGCGCGCAGGTCGCCTACGCCGTGCTCCCGCGCTGCGGAAGCGACTCGCAGACGACCGGGGCCGCGAGCCACGAGATCGGCGAGGCGGCGACCGATCCGAACCCGTCGAGCGCGCCCGGCATCGCCGGCTTCGACGACCCCTACCTGGTCTTCGACCTGTGGCAGCGCGGCAACGACGAGAACGGCGACGCGTGCGAGTTCTTCCAGGACTCGTACTACACCGCGTCGCAGCCGTTCGCGTACTCGGTGCAGCGCATGTGGTCGAACAAGGCCGGCCCGCTCGGCCACTCGCCCTGCCAGCCCTACACCGCGACCTACTTCAACATGGCGCCGATCGGCCTGCAGGACATCACGGTCGACCTCTCGCAGAACGGCGGTCCGGCGGCCTTCAAGACCAAGGGCTACACCGCCGCCCTCAACCAGACGATCCAGATCCCGCTCGGCTTCTACAGCGACGCGGCCACGACGGGGCCGTGGACCGTCACGGCCGCCGAGTCGAACCCGCTCGTGAACCCGGTCACGGGGAGGCTCACGCTGTCGGTCGACACGGCCAAGCCCTCCGGCGTGAACGGCGAGATCACCTACCTGAACGTGACGGTCACGCAGGTGAGCCCGTTGAAGGGCGAGATGCTGACGGTCATCAGCACGCTCGGCTCCACCAAGCACTACCTGCCGCTGCTGATCGG
>DATIQP010000471.1:0-2013 GCA_035470765.1 Polyangiaceae bacterium
TCGCGGATGAATTTCTCGTCATCGACGATGAGGACGCGTGGACGTTCCTGGGGGCTGAGGCTGTTCGACACGTCCCGCCGACTCTATCACGGCCCGCGCCGGAGTTCGGCGCCGAAGGTGGGGGGGCGGGGCCGTTGCACCCATGGCCGCGCCGTGCGATCCAGTAGACGTGCTGCACGACGGCCGCTCGCGCCACGATGGCTACTTGCGACGGGGCGCTCGCCCCGAGGGTCGACCCTCGCGGCTCGCCGGGTGGCTGGCGCTCGCCTACGGGCTGGTGGCCGCGCTGGGGGCGATCCTGGCCGTCGCGTTCGGCAAGCGCCCGCTGTCGCGCGTCCCGTGGCTGCCCACGGCTGGCGGCGAGGCGGTCGTGGCGTCGCTGGTGCTCGGCGGCGCCTTCGCCGCCCTGGTGATCATCGCGACGCGGCGGCTGGTGGCGCGCGCGGGATGGGCGCGCGCGCTCCACGTCGCGCTCCGCCCCTTCGTCCGGAGCAGCGACGACGCGGGGATCGCGTTGATGGCGCTGGCGAGCGGGGTCGCCGAGGAGCTCTTCTTCCGCGGTTTCCTCTCCGTGGTGGTGGGCGTGTGGCTCTCCTCGGTGCTGTTCGGAGCTTTGCACCAGGTGCGCGGCGCGGGGCGCTGGTTCTGGGCGGCCTCGGCGTTCGCCGTGGGCCTCGGCATGGCCGTCATCTACGCGCTCACGGGCCAGCTCGTCGGGTGCATCGCGGCGCACGTCGCCATCAACTTCGTGAACCTGCGCTACCTGCGCGACAACGACCCCGATCCGCCCCGACGGCGCAAGCTCGGCGGGCTGCTGGGCCACGCGTAGGAGCGGGTCAGCGCTTCTTCCTCGAGGCGACGAGCGCGGCGGCCTCGTCGATCGTGCGGACGATCTCGCTCGTCATCGCGCGCACGGCGCTGATCGCGCCCTCGAGCTCGCCCGTCGCTGCGGCGTACTCCTTGTCGAAGCGTTCGTTCTTGGCCTCGAGCTGCAGCTGGAGCTGAACGATCTGGAAGGTCAGGTCCGCTTCCACGGTCTTCACGCGCTCCTCCTCGGCCGAGAGCGCAGCGATCTCCCAGACGCCGGCCTCGCGCTGCGACGCGGCCGCGGCCGGATCGCCCTCGATCTCGTCTCGCCGGTTGCGCAGCGCCACCCAGTGGCTCCGCTCGCGCGAGCGATCACGGCCGAGCTCGTCGATGGCGAAGCCGAGGTTCTTCCGGAAGTCGCGCGCGTGCGCCTCGAGCCGGTCGACCCGGCCCTGGATCTCGGCGACGGACGCCGACGCCCGCTCGAGCTTCGCGGTGAGCGACCTGGCGTGGACGGCGAGCTCCTCGATGTGCGCGGCGGTGGCCTCCGCCATCCCCTTGCGACGGGCCTTCGTGAGCGAGGCCTCCACGTCCGAGATGGCGCTGCCCCAGCGCGAGGCGAGCTCCGAGGTCTGGGTGCGACCGAGCTCGGCGGTGCTCACCGGCGGCCGCTCTTGCTCCGCGACGGCTCCCTCGGGAACCTCGGCCACGGTGGTCGGGATCTCGTCGCGCCCGGTGACGGAGCCGGGCGGCGGCGGGGCGGAGCGCGAAGGGGCGTATCGGCGCAGGACGTCGAGCAGCATGTCGTGGACCACGAACGCGTCGGGCGGCCTGTCTTCGGGACGCTTGGCCAGGAGCTGGAGCAGCAGCGCGTCGATCTCCGGCGGGACGTCGGCGAGGCGCTGCGAGAGCGGGATGGGCGCGGCGGTGAGAGGCCTCAGCAAGAGCTCGGCCTGCCCCTTGGCGTCCCACGGCAGCGAGCCGCTCATCGACTCGTACATCAGCACGCCGAGTGAGAAGAGATCGGAGCGGCCATCGGCCTTGGCACCCTCGATGTACTCGGGTGCGATGTAGCCGGGCGTGCCGAACATCTGCTCGGAGAAGGTGAGGGCAGGGGCATCGAGGATCTTGGCGATGCCAAAGTCGGTGAGCTTCACGGACACGGGCGCCTGCTTCATCACGTCGTCTGCTGGCGTCGGCGCGTCG
>DATIQP010000472.1:0-3166 GCA_035470765.1 Polyangiaceae bacterium
GGCCCTCGCGAAGAACCCCGCCGACCGCTACCAGAGCGCGAAAGAGCTCTACCGCGACCTGAACATCCTGGCGCAATCGACCGGCACCTCGGCCACGCGCGAGGAGGTCGCCTCCTACATGGTCCAGGCTTTCCCGCAGTCAGCCGACTCGACCGGCAGCTACACCGGCCCCATTCCGGCTCCGCAGGAGCCCACCCCCGCCTCTCAATCCGGTCCGCGCGTACACCCCCAGGGCGACGCGTCACGCCCCGCTTCTCCCCCCACGGGGCCCGGCTTGAGCTATAACCCATCGTCGCCTTCAAAGGGAGCGATGTCGCCGGCCCACAATGCCGGCGCAGTGCCGTCGGCGCATCCGAGCGCCGCCGGAATGTTGGAGAAGAGCATGGCTGCAGACAAGTCGTCGGCCGACAAGCGGTCCGACCTCGACATCTTCGAGGGCCTCGGAAAGAAAGGTCCGTCGGGAGGCTCCGCGCCTCCGCCGCGCGCGCCCGCGCCTCCGCCGCCACCCTCGAGCGAGCTCGGGAAGAAGACCTTGCTCGGCATCGCTGCGCCCGCAGGCGCGCCCGCGCCGCCGCCGTCGGGGCGGATGACGCCGCCGCCGCCAGCGCGCGGTTCTCTCCCCAACGTCAGCGCGCCGCCGTCGCGGAGCGTTCCTCCTCCGGCTCCAGTCGCTACGCGACCGGCTCCTTACAACGCACCCACTCCGGCCGCCGGCGCGCCCTCGGGCGGCATGGACATGGACTGGGACGACGAAGACGAAGCGACGCACATCTTCGACAAGGAGGAGTCGCAGGCGGGCCCCGCGCCGACGGGGCCGAAGCCCGCGGCCGGCATGCCGGCGGCCGCGCACACCGCGCCGCTGCCGCGCTCTTCGGCCGTGCCCGCGCCGCCGCCCAACGCCTGCAACCGCACCGTAGCGCTGGGCCAGCACCCGCCGCCGCCGCCGGGTCGTCTCGCCTCTGCTCCGCCGCCGCCGCCGTCGTCGGTGGGAAGCACCTTCGCGCGCGCCTCCGGGCAGATCGCGGCCCCCGGTCCGATCGCGTCCGAGCAGCGCCCGCTGATCAACCAGCACGCCATGACGATGGGGCAGCCGCAGATCGGCAACCTCGCCGGGCAGATCACGACCGAGCCGCTCAAGATGCCGCCGCGGCCGCCGGGTGGTCCGCAGAACAACTTCGGCATGACCTCGCCGATGCAGCAGCAGATGCAGCAGAACAACCCGTTCATGCAGCAGCAGATGCAGCAGCAGCAGATGCAGCAGCAGTACGACATGAACATGAACGCTCCGGCGCCCATGCCCATGGCTCCGCGGACGATGGAGGCGACCGCGTTGGTTCGCCCGCCGTCGGGGAGCAAGGTTGGCCTCATCGTCGGGCTCGTCGTCATGCTGCTCGTCATCGCCGGCGCGGCCGGCGCGTACTTCTTCTTGTTCCCGCACACGGGCAACGTCGCGGTCAACGTCGCCGACGCCAAGGGCGGCTCCGTCAGCTCCCTCGAGGTCACGCTCGACGGCCGCAAGGTGTGCGACACCGCGCCGTGCCGCATCGAGCAGATCAAGGCGGGCTCGCACGAGCTCAAGGTCCACGCGCAGGGTTACGACGATCCCGCGCCGAAGCTCGTCGCGGTCGAGTCCGGCCGCGACACGCAGGCCGACTTCACGCTGACGTCGAACGCCGCCAAAGGCTCGGGCTTCAAGGTCACGGGCACGCAGCCCGGCGTGAAGCTCATGGTGGACGGCAACGAGGTCGGCGCCCTCCCCCAGGAGCTGCGCGATCTCACGCCCGGTGAGCACAAGCTCAAGTTCGTCGGAACGCTGAAGTCCGCGAAGAACGAGGACCGCTACGCCCCGCTCGAGAAGACGATCAACGTCTCCAAGGACGAGGTCAGCGATCTCGGCTCGGTCACGCTCAAGGTCCTCGTCGGCAAGGCGACGATCACGCTGGGCACCGCCGGCGCGAACGTGAAGCTCGTCGCCTCCAACGGCGACCAGCGGACGCCCACGCAGTACCCCGTGTCGATCGAGATCGACACGAGCAAGGCGTCGTGGACCATCGACGCCACGAAGTTCGGCTTCGTCGAGTACAAGCAGCCCATCAACTTCGACGACGGGCAGGCGGAGAAGGTCTACAACGTCCAGCTCGAGCCCAAGGCGGCCCCGGTGTACAGCGGGGGCGGCGGCGGTGGCGGTGGCGGCGGTGGTGCCGTCGTCCACAACACCGGTGGCGGTGGCGGTGGCGGTGGCGGTGGCGGTGGCGGTGGCGGTGGCGCTGTCGCGAGCGGCGAGGCGAAGCTCACCATCAACGCGATCCCCGTCGCAGGCACGATCGCCATCCTCGACGGCAAGCCCATCGGCGCCGTTCCGAAGAAGGACGTCGCCGTCTCGCCGGGCTCGCACACGGTCCTCTTCATCAACTCCGAAAAGGGTCTCCGCAAGTCGATCACGGTCAACGTCGGGGCCGGCGAGAGCAAGCCTGCCTTCACCAAGCTCGACGAATAGCCAGATTCTTCTCCTTGGCTCGTTTCGGGGTATTCTGAGACGATGCCCAAGGAGCCAGAGAGCGGAGCCGCGCAAGCGGAGGGCGTCGAGCGCATGGGCCTCGGTCACACTCCCCGCGTCCTCGTCGTCGACGACGAGCAAGGCTTGCGCGAGATGATCTCCATCCTGTTCCGGAGGGAGGGCTACGAGGTCATCGCGGCGCCCTCGTTCCGAACGGGCTGCGAGGCCATCGACGGGGCGCCCTCGCCCTTCGACCTCGTGCTGACGGACCTCATGATGCCGGACGGCTCCGGCCTCGACGTGCTGAGCCGCGCCAAGGCGCGCAGCCAGAGCACCGAGGTCATCGTGATGACGGCCTACGGCGCCCTCGAGACCGCCATCGATGCGATGAAGCGGGGCGCGTACGATTTCGTCACCAAGCCTTTCGCGACCTCCGAGCTGCGGGCCCTCGCGCG
The DNA here is from genome assembly GCA_035470765.1 of Polyangiaceae bacterium. Classification (GTDB taxonomy): domain Bacteria; phylum Myxococcota_A; class Polyangia; order Polyangiales; family Polyangiaceae; genus DASXHD01. Next base: position 2,953 of record DATIQP010000472.1, read on the forward strand.
CAAGGCCCTCGAGCGGCGCGCGCTGGCCACCGAGAACGAGCGCCTGCGCGCCCAGGTCGATCGCGAGCGCCCGAAGGGCATCCTCGGCCGGTCCGCCGCCATGAAGCGCGTCCTCGATCTCGTCGCGCGGGTCGCCGATGGCAAGACCACCGTGCTCATCACGGGCGAGAGCGGCACCGGCAAGGAGCGCATCGCGCGCGCGATCCACGACCTC
>DATIQP010000473.1:0-7217 GCA_035470765.1 Polyangiaceae bacterium
GCTCCCGCTCGTCGACTACCACCACGTCAAGCTCGACAAGGGCAAGCGCACCGTCTACCTCGACGCCAAGGGCGTGCGCATCGGCCTCGGCGGCATCGCGAAGGGCTACGCCGTCGACCGCGCGGCCGCCGTCCTCGACAAGGCCGGCCTCGAGTCGTTCTACGTGCAGGCCGGTGGCGATCTCTTCACGCGCGGCCACAAGCCCGACGGCAGCGAGTGGCAAACGGGAATCCGCGACCCGCGCGGCCCCGAGGGCACGTTCTTCGCGCTGCTCCCCGTCAGCGACCACGCCTTCTCGACGGCGGGCGACTACGAGCGCTCGTACCTCGCCTCTGGCAAGCGCTACCACCACATCATCGATCCGCACACGGGCTACCCGGCGACCGCCTCGCGCAGCGTGACCATCTACGCGCCGACGGCCCTCCTCGCAGACGAGATCGACGACGCCGTGTTCATCCTCGGTCCCAAGGACGGGCTCGCGCTCGTCGAGTCGCTCGACGGCGTCGGCGCGGTCATCGTCGACGCGAAGAACAACCTGTGGGTGAGCAAGCGCCTCCAGGGCAAGCTCCGCGTCACGGCGGTCCCCACCGACGCGCCCTAGGGACAAAGCCCGAGCTCGACGGCGAGGCTCAGCGGCGGGCGGCGATGCGGCGCGCCGCGTGCTCGAGATCGCGCGCACAGCTCACCTCGAGCACCTCGGTGCACCTCGGCGCATACCGGCCCATCGCGCTGTCGCCCTCGGCCCAGCGGGCGCGCGGTTCGGGACAGATCCACACGACCGCGCGCGCGCGCGCGCGAAGCCGGTCGAGCACCGCCTCGCCGGCGTCGTGGTAGTTCGTCCGCCCGTCGCCCAGGATCACGACGGTCGTCCGCCGGTCGACGGCGTCCCCGAAGCGATCGACGAACGAGGTCAGCGCGCGCCCGTAGTTCGAGTTGCCCGTCACCGGCACGACGCCGCCGCCATAGGCGGCCCCGATGGCCGCGGCCACGGGCTCGCGGCGAAACAGCGCGGTCGTCTCGCCCACCTCGCTCACGAAGACGAAGCTCCGCGTGGCGCCGAACAGGTCATGCGCCGCGCTGACGAACTCGAGCAGGAAGGCCGCCACGGCGCGCACCGAGTCGCTCACGTCGCAGAGCAGCACGAGGCGCGGCTTGTCGCGCCTCCGCCGGACGTGGGCCGGGTTCATGGGCACGCCGAAGGTCCGTAGCGTTCGGCGCAGCGTCCGGTGCGGGTCGATCGCTCCGCGGCGCGCGCGCCGGCGCCGCACGCGCTCCTTGCCTCGCAGCCGCGCCGCGAAGGAGCGCACCGCCCGGCGCACCTCCTCCACCTCCGTGCGATCGAGCGAGGCGAGCGCCTTCGTCTCGAGCGACGCGTGGCGTGCCGGCTCCGGCGGCTGCACGCGCCGGTCGACCCACTCGCGCACCTCGTCCTCCGAGCCGGTGAGCTCGTCGGCCAGGGCGTCGGCGAGGGCGTCGCCTCGGGCTCCGAGCGCGTCGTGCAGCGCGGAGCGGAGCAGAGCGAGCCGTTTGCGCGCGTCGGGCGCGCCAGCCGCGGCGAGCGCGCGGTGGACGAAGAAGCCGCGCTGCAGCGGGCTCGCCAGCCCTTCGAGCGCCCGCGCCATCCCGGCGCTCGCCAGCAGGCGGGCGAGCTCGCCGCCTCCCTCGAGCAGCGCGTGCAGATTCCCCGCTTCCGCGCCGGCCGCCGCGAGCTCGGCGAGCAGCCGAGCGAGCGCGTCGATCTCGTCAGGAACGAAGCCTCGCGCCGCGAGCCGGTCGAACAGCGCGGCGCGCTCGCGCCCGCGCCCCTCGAAGAACGCGTCGAACGCCCGGGCGAAGGCCGCCGCGTCCTCCCGCCGCTTCACGATGGCGCAGGCGAGCGCGCTCCGCAGCGTCTCGCGGTCCTCGAGGCCGACGAGCGCCACGGCACGCATCGCCTCGACGGCGGTCGAGGTCGGCAGCGCCAGCCCTTCGCGCCGAAATCGCCACAGAAGCTCGTCGAAGAGGCGGATCAAGGCGTCGTCGGTCCGGGCTGCAGCGACGGAGGCGGCGCCGGCTCGGCGAGCAGCTGCTGCACGAGCCGCTCGATCTGCTGGTGCGCGGCCGGGTCGTAGCCCACCGAGATCTCCCGGACGACGCCGCGCTTGTCCACGATGAACAGCGTCGGGAGGTTGTGCACGCCGTAGGCGAGCGAGGTCGCGTTCGTCGCGTCGGAGGCGATGGCGTAGTGAATGCCGGACTGGGCGGCGAACGCCGCCGCGCGGTCGGTGGGGTCGGTCGTGATGCCGAGGACGCTCAGACCTTGCGCCCCGTAGCGGGCCTGCCAACCGTCGAGCAGCGGCATCGTCATGCGACACGGCCCGCACCAGATCGCCCAGAACTCGATGACGGCGACCCGGCCGCGCAGCGCCCGCATCGACGCCGGCACGTTGCCCGCCGCCGCGGCCAGCCCCGTGAACTGCGGGGCGTACGTCCCGACGAATTCCATGCGCAGCATGTCGTCGCTCGAAGGCCGCTCGGCGAGGACCACCCGCATCGTCTGCTGGCGACCCGCCCGCTGCACGGTCACGTCGATGCCGTCGCCGACGTCGTGCGCGCCCACGGCCCGCGTGACCTCGTCGGCCGTCGTGACGGCCGTCCCCGCCACGCGCACGATCACGTCCCCGTCCTGCAGGCCCGCCTTGTCGGCCGGCGACGTCCGCACCACGTGGCGAACGGCGACCCCCGTCGCCGCGCCCGAGGAGGGATCCATCTCCACGCCAAGCCAGGGGCGCCGGAAGGGGTTGGCGGGCCGTGTGGGCGTCCCCGCGGCCGGCGGATGGTCGCCCGGCCCGGAGCCGCCCAGGGCGGAGGCGCTGGCGCTCAGCACCAGGGCGGCCAGCAGGGAGAAGCGACGGCGGCTCACGCTATCAAGATACGTCCGAATCGGCCTTTACGTTTTCCGTTTCGGACCACAAAAGCAACGTAGCGCCGAGCTTCGGTGAGCTCTGCGCTACGTAAAAAAGTCTGCGCGATTTCCGCCGATCCGCGCTCAAGCCGCATTCGCCACGAAGGTAAGAAGCGAAGAAGAAGCGACGAAGGAAGTCACGAAAGGAAGGAAGCTCGGCCGCCCGGAAGGGAGATTGGGCAGCAGGCGCCGCAGCCCCGGCGCCGCGCTGCTCTTGAGCAGAAGGCGTGCCATCCTCCTGGTCGTGGGAATACCCTCGTGTTGTCCAATGTTTGCACTTCGAGGGGCGATCCGTGGCGCTTTCTCGGGCGGACGGAGCAGGGCGCTCGGGTCGCGGTAGGCGGGCACCCCTGAAATTTTTGCATAGCTGCCTGGTCCGCTGACCGTCCGCGATTTCCGCGCGTTTTCAGTAAGCGGAGACGACGGTTGACAGACCGAGCGGCCTGGGTAAGTTTGCGCCCCTCGCGCCGTCGGTATGGCGAGAGGACAAGCGCCCATAGCTCAGCTGGATAGAGCACTGGTCTACGGAACCAGGTGTCGGAAGTTCGAATCTTCCTGGGCGCGCCCAACGTTGATCACCGCCGCCGGATGACCGCCGAAGACGAGACGTGGATGAGAGCGGCGCTCGCTCTCGCCGAGCGCGCGGCGGCCCAGGGCGAGGTGCCGGTCGGGTGCGTCATCGTTCGCGACGGCGCCATCGTCGGCTCGGGGCACAACCTTCGGGAAGGCGACCGCGATCCGACCGCGCACGCGGAGATGATCGCCATCCGCGCCGCCGCGGCCACGCTCGGCGACCATCGCCTCGGCGGCTGCACCGCCTACGTCACGCTGGAGCCGTGCCCGATGTGCGCGGGCGCGCTCGTGCACGCGCGGGTCGATCGCGTCGTCTACGGCGCCGCCGATCCCAAGGCCGGCGCCGTCGACACGCTCTATTCGATCGGCCGCGATGCCCGGCTCAACCACGTCTTCGAGGTGACGCGCGGCGTGCTCAAAGACGAGAGCGCGCGCCAGCTGCGAGCGTTCTTCGAGGCGCTCCGCGCGCAGGGCAAGAAGTAGCTACTTCGCCGCGAAGCTCACGCGGAACGCCTGCTCGGGCGGCTGACCGGCGCGCGCGGGCCTCGCGTTCGGATCCTTGACCGCGGCGACCGCGTCCATCACCGCGACCAGGTCTCCGAAGCGGAGCTCGTCGTCCGTGTGCATCACGACGACGCGAGAATCGGCGCTCGAGAGGTCCGCGGCGTGCGAGCGCGACAGCTCCTCGAGCGTCGCCGACAGCCCGGGGTAGCGCGTGAGCTCGGACTGGCCCTCGCGGACGTGGACGGCGTCGCGCGGGACGTCGATGCCGTCGGTGACCACGACCCCCTTGCGGAAGCTCAGGTGGAACGGCTGGTCGCCGCCGCGCACGTCGAGGTGCAGCCGTCCGACCTCCTCGGTCCTGGCCGGGTCGGGATGGCCGGGGACCTGGGTCGTCCCCTCGAGGCGCGACATGTGCGTCCACACCGCGGTGATGAGGAGAAATGAGACCGTCACCATCAGGAGATCGATCATCGGGACCATGTTGATCTCCGAGTCGAGCGATCGCTTCCTGCCGCCGCCGCCGTCCACGCTGACTGATGCCATGATGTGCTCCTTCGAACGAGGTGCACGTTGGAGCGACGAACGCGGCGCGAGCTTGGGACGGGCGACCACATTCCGCGCCCGCGCGAGATTTCGCGTGGCGCTTCAGCGCTCAGTTCGTCTCCCAGTCGTCGTAGCCGGTGAAGTGCGAGCCGCTAACCGCGCGGCGCGGCGCGGGCGGCGGCGCGTCCTCGTGGTGGAAGACGATCGGCTCGCCGAGCCCGTCGCGCAGCTCCTGGTCGGAGATCTTCCCCGTCTTGTTGGCGATCTCCATCAATTGATGGATGTTGTTCATCCATGATTGAGGCACCTCGCCTTTCTCGTAGATCTTGTGATAGTCGCGGGGCCTGGGCAGCAGCGAGGAGAGGAAGAGGCTCTCGGCGAGGTTCAGCTCGATGGCGCGGCGCCCGAAGTAGTGATCGGCCGCGGCCTTCGCGCCGTACACGTCCGGGCCGAACTCGACGACGTTCAAATAGAGCTCCATCAGCTCTTCTTTCTTGAAAGTCTTCTCCAGGTAATCCGCAAGGATGACCTCCTCGAGCTTGCGCGACACCGTCTTCTCGCGCGACAAGAAGAGGTTCTTGGCGAGCTGCATGGTGATGGTGCTCGCCCCTCGCACGAAGCGGCCGGCCTTGATGTCGGCCACCAGAGCCGAGCGGATGGCGGAGTGGTTGAAGCCGTGGTGGTGGTAGAAGGCGCCGTCCTCGGTCGTGAGCACGGCGACCTGCATCATCGGGCTGATGACGTCGATGGGCAGCCACTCGTCGGTGCCCGGGCCGGTCTCGCGGTCGTCGGGTTTTCCGTCCTTGTCGACGATCGCGTAGTGGAAGACGCCCTGGAAGCGGTCCTTCTGCAGCTCCTCCGGGACGACGGCCATCTTGCAGGAGTCGTCGAAGTCGTAGCGAAGGATCATATCGTCGATCCGCCGCGTGTCGAAGCTCACGTACCCCTTCGCTCCGAGCGTGCCGACGAAGCGCGCCCCCACGAGGTGCGGGAAGAGCGCGCTCGGGACGCTCTCCAGGAGCGACTGGCACCCGGCGACCGGGAGCTCCAAGGAGAGGCTCGCCGCGAGGTGGTCGCTCGTCTGCTCGAAGCCGCCGTGCACGCGCAGGTGCGCGGCGCCGAGCTGGGCCTCCGCGTCGTCGAGGCGCACGCCGCCCTTGTCGTCGAGCACGCCGCGCGCCGAGATGCGCACGTCGAGGCCGTGCACGGTCTCGTCCGCGAGCTTGGGGTGCTTGATGGAAAGATTCGTCACCGAGACGTCCTCGTCGAAGGTGAGCGCCGTCGCCGCGTCGTCGAGGGCGAGCCGCGCCCGGCCCGAGACCTTCGCGTGGGCAGGGTCGGCGAAGCCGAACGCCCCCTCGCGCACGCCCAGCATCGACAGCGTCACAGGTCCACCGGAGAGCGCCAGCACCGCGTCGCCGGCGGCGATCGGCACCGTCGCGCGAACCGCGAGCGGGCTCTGGTCCATGCCGGCGCTGAAATCGAGGGCCAGCTCGTCCCCCTGGCGCGCCAGAGCGACCTTGCCGGGACCGAGCTCGAGCCGCTCCTTGCCGCGGGTGAGCTCGACCGTCAGCTCGTCGAGCGAGACGCGGGCACCGTCAGGAAGGTGCGGATCGAGCCGGGCGCCCGCATTCTTGAGCATGGCCCGGGCGACGTGCAGGTCGATCTCGGGCAACAAGGGCTGAAAAGGCTCCGTCGTGGCCGCCACGCCCCTCGGGCCGTTTCGCTTGTGGACGACCGGGAGCACCGGCGGCTCCGGCAGCGCCGCCGCGGCGGGCTTGCCGGGATCCTCGGAGCGAAGGGTGAGGGCGACGCGCGCCGAGTCGACGTGCGCGTCGCGGACCTGGCTGCCCACGAGCTCGACGCTGCCCATGCCGAGCTCGAGGGACGCGTTCGCGCGCGTCAGCGTCGCGGTCTCGAGGGCGAGATGTACGCCTGCTTCGTTCCGTCGAATGCTCAGCCCTCGGAGCTCGGCGCTCGCGTCGGGGTCCCCGAACGCGCGCTGCCAGGTCAGCGAGGCCTCTTCCACGAGGAGATTCGCGCCCTTCGACGTCGAGGTCGAGCTCTTCGAGGCATGGCGCTCGCGCCATTCGGCGAGGCGCGGAAGCACGTCGTCCGCCAGGCTGAGGGCGACGCCGGTGGCGTGGACCTCGCCGCTCGAGACGCTGACCGTGCCGATGGTGGCGCTGGCGCCATCGACCCCTTCGGGAGCCACCGTCACGTCGTGCAGAGAAACACCGAACCACCCAGGGCGCACGCTGCCCACGGTGACGACGAGGCCGCGTCTCTCCGCTTCGCGGGCGACGCGGCCGCGGACGTAGGGCCCGAAGCCCAGCCCCAGGACGAGCAGGAGTACGGCACCCACGGCGGCCGCGACGACGCCCTTGCGACGCCTAGCCGACCAGCTGGACCATTCGAGCCGAAACACGCCGGGGATGTTAACGCGCCTGGGCGCGGATTGCGTCCCGCGAACGCTTCAAAGGCCCAAAATGGCAAAAGGCCTGAGCTTTGGGGGCTCAGGCCTCTTGTCAGGGATTGTCTGTCGGCGCTACCGCCTTGCGGCGGTGCGCGACGAAATAATCCCGGCAGCGTCCTACTCTCCCACACGGCTTCCCGTGCAGTACCATCGGCTCCGAGGAGCTTAACTTCCGAG
>DATIQP010000474.1:0-1976 GCA_035470765.1 Polyangiaceae bacterium
CCCGCCGTCGCGCGCCGCGGTGCAGCCCGCCTGCCAGGCGGCGGGATCGGTGAACAGCTCCGGCCTCGGCATCGCTAGACCGGCGCGCCCATGACGCCGCCGGACGGCTCCTCGCGGTCGTCGTCGCCCGGGAGCGGCACGAGCCGCACCGCCGAGGAGTGGAAGCTGTGCTCGTCGGCGGGGAACTGCCGGCCCTTCACCTCGCCGACGTACGCGCCGACCGCCCCGGAGATCGCCTCGCCGAGCTCGGCGAAGCGCTTCACGAACTTCGGGGTGAACCCGGGGTCGAGGCCGATGAGGTCGTTCACCACCAGCACCTGTCCGTCGCAGTGCGGCCCCGCCCCGATGCCGATCGTGGGGACGCGGAGCTGGCTCGTGATGATCCGGGCGAGCTCGGCCGGGATGCACTCGAGCACGACGGCGTAGCAGCCGGCGAGCTCGAGCGCACGCGCGTCGCGCAGCAGCTGCTGCGCCTTCTCCGAATCCTTTCCCTGCACGACGTAGCCGCCCATCCGGTGCACGGACTGCGGCGTGAGGCCGATGTGGCCCATCACCGGCACGCCGGCGCGGACGATCCGGCGGATGACGTCCACGTACTCCTGCCCGCCCTCGAGCTTCACCGCCTCGACGGCGCCCTCGGCGGCGAGGCGCATCGCGCTCTTCACCGCCTCGTCGGCGCTCGCCTGGTAGCTGCCGAACGGCAGGTCGCCGACGAGGTGGGCCCGGCCGCCGGAGCGCGCGAGCCCGCGGCGCACCGCGGCCGAGTGGTAGATCATCTGCTCGAGCGTGACGGGCAGCGTGGAGTCGTGGCCCTGCACGACCATGCCGAGCGAGTCGCCCACGAGGACGACGTCCACGCCGGCCGCGTCGACGAGGCGGGCGGCGGTGGCGTCGTAGGCGGTGACGACGGCGATCTTCTCGCCGGCGTCCTTCATCCGGCGGAGCTCGTGGACGGTGATGCGCTTTCGCGGCCCGGCGTGGGTCGACATGGTTCGCTGCCTCCGGTGCAGGCCCCGCGAGCGGGGTCCCGCCCATCTGCGAAATGAACCCTCGTTTTAGTACGTCGGCGTTCCCATGGGGACGTAATGCTGCGTCCCCTTGCGGTGCCGCCGGATCACGGCGAGCAGCGCCTCGAGATCCCGAGCGTTCGAGTCCAGATCGACGTCGCTCGTATTGACCACGAGCAACGGCGTCTCTTCGTAGTGGAAGAAGAAGTCGCCGTAGGCCTTGGCGAGCACGTCCAGGTACGCGCCATCGATCGAGCGCTCGAAGTCCCGCCCGCGACGGCGCACGCGCCCGAGGAGGACGTCGGTGCGCGCCTGGAGGTACACGACCAGGTCGGGCTTCACCGTCCGGGCGCCGAGCAGCTCGTAGACCCGGTCGTACAGCGCGAGCTCCGCGGGGGAGAGCGTGAGGGACGCGTAGATGCGGTCGCGCGCGAACAGGTAGTCCGCGACGGTCGACTGGGTGAAGAGGTCCTGCTGGAACAGCGCCTGCTGCTGCTGGAACCGCGACAGCAGGAAGAAGAGCTGGGCCTGGAACGCGTGCTTCTTCCGGTCGGCGTAGAAGCTCGCGAGGAACGGGTTCTCCTCCGCGACCTCGGCGATGAGGCGCGCCTCGAGCCGCTCGGCGAGCGCCTGCGCGAGCGTCGTCTTGCCGGCGCCGATGGGCCCTTCGACGGCGATGTACCGGGGGCGTTCCATGCTTCGTGCCTGCACCGCACGGGCGAGCCCGACGGAGCGAGCGCGCGAGCTTGCCACGTGCGGGGCGGGGTCGCAAGGCGTGGAACCCCGCCTGGTCGCACGGGGTTTCGGGTGCGGCAGTACGACATTCGGATCCTGGATCCCCTGATCCCCGGATCACTGTCGTGTTGACAGTCGATGTCACGCCACGTATCGTCACGAGCGTCTGCGGTGGTCGAAGAGGGACGGAGGCAGCGCGAGATGGCGAGCCGGGTCGCGACGACGAGCGAGGTC
>DATIQP010000475.1:0-4544 GCA_035470765.1 Polyangiaceae bacterium
CGCGGCGCCACGCGGCAAACACGCGGCTCACGGTCTCGGTCGTGGCGCCCACGAGGCTCGCCAGCTCGTGACGGCGCAAGGGTAGCGCGATGAACTGACCCGTTCCCACGCGCTCCCCGTAACGCCGAGAGAGATCGCTCAGCAGCCGCTCGAGGCGCTGCTCGACCGTGCCGGCGGCGCGGCACGTCAGGCGCTCGGCGAAGGCCGTCGCGCGCTCGGCCTCGAGTCGGGCGAGCGCGGCCGGAGCCGCCTCGAGCAGGCGCTCAGTGTTCAGGCGGACGACCGCGCACGTCCGCAGGGCGATGACGTCCCACGGCTCACCCGTGCCCGGGTCGCACCGCGCGAGGCAGGGCGCGCGCACCACGTCGAGCACGATCCGCTCCTTCACGAGCTTGACCGCCCCGCGCACGATCAGGGTGCACGCCGGCTCGGACGCGCTCGCGATCGCGGCGCGCGCGCGGACGCGCTCCGGGCGTACGTCCTCGGCGAGGCGAGCGGCGAGCTCGGGATCTCCGAGCAGCTCGCCCAGCGCTTCGATCACCGCCGCGTCGCCCACGGGGCGAGCGTAGCGCTCATCCCTTCTCGACGGGGAAGCCCTTGTTCTGCCAGTCGGTGCGGAAGTTGGTCGGCATGTCGAGCACCTTCACGCGGTAGCCGAGCGCCTTGAGCTTCGAGAACGCGGGGCGGATGTTGGGGCAGTCGCCGCGAGGGCAGCAGCCGCAGTAGATGACGATCTCGCGATCCTTCGGCAGCGTCTTGGCGACCGACTCGAGCCGAGCGAGGCCCTCGTCGCTGCCGGCCTCCCCGCCGTAGCGCGCGCCCGCGACGTGGCCGCGCTTGAAGAGGACCTCGGGGCCGACGTGGACGACGATCGGCCCGTCGGCCACGCCGATCTCCTTGGCGACCGTCGCGCCGTCGACCACATCCGCGCTGGTCCACGGCACGTCCGATGTGCCGGCCTGGGTGTTGTCCGACTTGCCGTCCGCCGAGGGGCGGTCGCAACCGAGCGTGGTGCAGACGCTGAACAGCGCAAAGACGAGGCCGAAAATGGTTCGGGTGAGCATCCTATCGACTTGGAGCCAGGCCAAACCGAATGGGTTCGCCGTCCGACTCCGCGCTTGGCGTCCGGCATACGAATGTGCGAAGAGCGGCCATGCGCGCGCGAGCCGTGACGATCGCCTTGTGCCTCGTTCTCGCGCTGGCCACCCACGCACGAGCCCAAGAGGGCTCCGAGCCCGAGGAGGTCCACGTGCGCGGCACGCAAGCCCAGGGCTTCGAGCAGCGCGCGCGTGTGGAGGACGCCCCGCGCGAGGTGACCGACGCGGCGAGCCTCGTCGAGCCGCTGCTCGGGGTCCACGTGCGAAGGCTCGGCGCCGACGACGGCTTCGCGACGATGTCGATACGCGGCTCTGCCTCGAACGAGGTCGCCTTCTACCTCGCCGGCGTGCCGCTCCCCGCGGCGAGCGATCCGACCGTCGATCTGTCGTCGCTGCCCCTGTGGCCGGGCACGCAGGCGCGCGTGTACCGGACGTTCGCGCCGGGCGGGCTCGGGCCAGGCTCGCTCGGCGGCACGCTCTCGATCGAGCCTCCCTCGGCGAGCGGGCCTTCGCGCACCGACGTGTGGACCGCCGGTGGCTCGTTCGGCACGCTGCGCATGCGCGTCGGCGACGTGAGCGACCTCGGCGGCGGCGCGCGCATCGCGAGCGGTCTGTCGGCGAGCCGCTCCGACGGCGACTTCTCCTACTACAACGTGCTGCACAACCCGCCGACCAACGATCCGCGCGCCTTCATCCCGCGCCTCAACGACGACTTCGCGCAGGCGAGCGGGCTCGTCTCGGTGCTGTTGCCGCTGCACGCGGGGCCTTCTCGCTCCGGCACGCTGCGCACGACGGTGCTGCTTCAGGGTCGCGAGCAGGGTCTGCCGGGCATCATCTTCTTGCCGACGCCGGCGCAGCGCCTCCGGACGGACCGCGAGCTCGCGACCACCGAGCTGGCGCTGCCACTCGCGCGGGGCGTGTGGACGGCGCAACTCTGGGGCGTGCGGCAGGGCACGGACTTCCGCGACGGCGCGCCGACCAACCTCGGGCCGAGCGTGAACGACAGCACGATCGCCACCGCGGGCGGCAAGACCGGCTGGCGCCGGCGCATCGACCGGGTAGAGCTCGCGTTCGATCTCGACGCGCGGGGCGAGCGCTTCGAGCCCGGGCTCTATGCCGGCCCCACGCCGCCCACCGGTGCGCTGCGCGTCGCGGGCGGAGCTTCGACGGACCTCGAGTGGCGTCCGACGCGCGCCATCTCGCTCGCGGCGAGCGGACGGATCGACGGCTACTACGACGCCTCGGACGACAGGGCGATCGGCTCCACGGGCCTCCTGAGGCCCGTCGGGCACGTGGGAGGAGAGGCCGCGGTCGGGCCGTTCACCTTCGCGCTCCACGCCGGCTACACCTCGCGCCCCGCGAACTTCGTCGAGCGCTTCGGGACGCCCGGCGGCTTCCTCGCGACGCCCGACCTCCGCCCCGAGTCGGCGCTCTCCATCGACGGCGGCGTCCGCTTCCGGCGGCGCTTCGGCAAGGTGCGCCTCGAGGGCGAGGTGGACGGCTTCGCGCAGAGCGCCACCGATCTCATCACGTTCGTCCCGGTCTCGGCGCGCGGCATCCCGAAGGCCACCAACATCGGCCAGGCGACGATCGCGGGCGTCGAGGCCGAGGCGCGGGCGCAGCTCTTCGGCTTCGATTTGCGTGCATCCTACACGGGATTGCACACCGAGAACGACACCCTCTGCTTCCCCGGCTGTCCGCCGCTCATCGGCCGGCCGGCGCACGACTTCGTCGTCGACCTCGGCTACCAGCTCGGGCCTCTGCGCCTGCGCTACGGCGTCGACGGGCTCTTCGGCATCCCGCTCGACAACTACGGCAACGAGGTGCCCCCGCGCGTGCTGCAGTACGCGGGCGCTCGGCTCGACCTTCCGGGAGTGCGCGGCGCCTACGTCGCGCTCGACGTCCGAAACCTGTTCGACGTCCGCACCGCGAGCTACCCGCAGGCGGTCTTCGGCACGAGCGTGCCCTACCCGATCGGCGACGTGTACAACTACCCGCTGCCCGGACGGAGCTTGCTCGTCAGCGTCGCGTGGGAGCCGCGCCTCTTGCGATAGGCGCCGCGCGTCAGTTCGTGCAGCACACCGTCCGCTGCGTCGCGACGCTCACCTGGACCGATGTGCTCCCGGTCGCCGTGCACCCGGTGACGGTGGAGGTGGCCGTGTAGCTCACGCTGCCGACGAAGGCGTTGTTGTTGTTGGTTGCGACGCACGAGTTGTCGCTCGGGAGCGTGACGACGCTCGTCTGGCAGTTGTTGTCCGAGAACGTGTGAAGCTGCGGTGTGCTGCACCCGCTGCCCTGGAACGTGCATCCGGACCCGCACGTGTTGGTGCACCCAGGCGACGCCGACTTGGCGACCGCGTGCTTGTTCTTGAACATCGAGCCCGACGGACACGCGACGTCGCCGTTCGCGACGACGCACGCCTTGTAGCCCGCGGGCGCGTAGCCACCGCAGGCCGCCGAATCGCAGCCCGGGACGGGGATGCACAAACGCACGGGCGTGCTCGTGAGCGTCCCGCTCGCCGTCGCCGTGACGTTGCACGTTCCTCCGGTTTGCGGGATCGGCGAGCCCGCGAAGTAGTTCGCGAGGTTGCCGCCCAAGGCCTGGCACGCTCCGTTGGTGAAGGTGAGCGAAACCCCGTTGGAGCCGCACCCGGAGTTGTTGCTGTACTTCGTGTTGGTCGTGCCGGTGGTGCAGCTCGGGGGGGCTGCGATGCTGCAGCTGCAGCTGCACGTGGCATTGCCGTTGCCGACGTTCGTGACGTAGTCGTCCGACGTGTTCCAATCGGCCGGGCAGGCGTTCGTCGAGTTCTCGATGTACGCGACGGGGCTCCACCCCGCAGGCACGTCGGGCGCCACGCACGTGTTGGCGTCGGTCGCGCACACGCCCGCATCGACGGGCGGCTGCACGTCGGGCGGAACGTCTGCCGGAACGTCGCTCGGCACGTCGCCTGGGGCGTCCACGATGGGAGGGCCGTCGACGGGAGGCGGGCTGTCGACCGGGTTCGAGTCGAGCCGGGCGTCGAGGATCGTCCCACCGTCGCCGCCAGGTACGATGCCGCTCTCGTCCAAGCCACATCCGAGAAGGCAAGCCACCAAGAGCGGCGCAAACCTGTGAGGGTGCACCATACAACAGATGTTAGCACGCGAGCGGGCGCTTCAGGGTAGCGGGTGCGCCAGGAAGAACTTCACCATCGTCTCGGTCGCGCTGATGTCCATCGTGTTGTAGCCGACGACGGGGAGCGTCACGCCGCCGGGCCACTGGTGGCCGCCGTTCGCGATGGCGCAGTGCACGACGTCGGCCTTGCCCCTGCACGTGCCCCACTCGGTGCACGTCGCGTCGCCGTTCTTGAAGTACGTGGCCGGAGGCGCGAGGCACCCGTTGCTGGCGATCCAGAAGGTCATCGTCGTGCCGACGGAGCGGAAGTCGAGGACGCCGGCGAGGTTGAG
>DATIQP010000476.1:0-25429 GCA_035470765.1 Polyangiaceae bacterium
GAAGCTCTTCGAGGCCGCCGGCATCGCCCTCTCTCGCCCGCGGGTCGACCTTCGCGAGGCAGGCAGGATGTGGGCTCGCGGCAAGGTCGGAACACTCGACGAGTTCCTCGCGACCATCGACCGTACCGCGCCCGCGCCCGCGATCCCGGGTCGCGCCCCCCGGCGCCTCGCGGCGCTCGAAGCGATCGCGCGGTTCATGTCGGGATCCCGCGCGAGCTGATAGAACTGGCGGATGAAGAAAGTGCCCGAGTTGGTCGCGGCCGCGCAGACCATCGAAGACGACCAGAAGCGGCTCGAGGAGCTCGCTCACGCGCTCCACAAGACGAAGCTCCAGAACGAGAAGCACATCGCGCGGGCGCAGCGCGAGCTCACCGAGGCGCTCGAGCAGCAGGACGCCCTCGCCACGTCGCTGCGGGCGCTGGGCGCCGCGATGGCGAACATGCAGGAGCGGCAACAGGCCGTGGTGACGGCGCTCGCCGCGCGCGCGCACGAGATCCAGACTCGGCAGGCGAGGCTCGGCGAGCTCATGCTCGGCTACGCGGCGCTCGGCGCGAAGGCGGCGGAGCTGCTGCAGGCGATCGCCGAGTCGCTCGAGGCGGCGGACAAGTCCGCGGCGCTCGTCAGCGCGCGCGAGCGCATCGAGCCCATCGTCGAGGAGGCGACGGCGCTCGCCAAGACCGCCCGCGAAGAGGAGTTCACGGACGTCGCGCACGAGGCGGACGTGCTCAAGCAGAAGTTCCAGCAGATCCGCGCCCAGCTCGGCGCGGCCAAGACCACCGTCAACGGGGCGTGACCGCCAACGTCGATCCGTCGCCGGACCCGAGCGCGCGCCCTCGCACGGATGAGGCGCAAGAAGTTCACCCTGGGACGCCCTCTGGCGCCCGCACGCGCGCGCGATCGGAGTGCATGTCTTGGAGTCCAGCAAGGGCGCAAGGATGAGTCGGTGATGTCGCCTCGTGAGGGCAGCACGCGCATCGTTTTCGCGCCGGAGTCGCGATCGCGCAATCGACGTTCGCCGTCGCATGCAGGATTGACGACCGACTGACCGTCTGGCGTATGGGACTCGAAGTCGCGTTCTCGCTCGTGAGAGGTCCGTCATGCGCAATCGTCGGATGGAGCGCAGTCTGCTCGCACTCTTCGTGTTCACCGCGGTCGTCCTCGTGTCGCTCCGGGCGCGCGCGTTCAACAGCGGGGTGAGCACCCTCGACTTCAACATGAGCATGCCGACGGATCCGAGCGGCTGCGGCACCTGCCACAACCCGCTCGCTCCGGCGCCCACGGCGGTGCTCGTCGGGCCGACGACGGTCGCTCCGGGCTCGCTGACGAAATACACGCTCGACATGACGATCAACCCGACGACTCGCCTGTACGGCGGCCTGAACGTCTCGAGCTACTCGACGACCGCGGCGAACGTCGGCACGCTGTCGCTCGCGACCGGCGGCAACTCGGCGAACACGAAGACCATCACCGGGTACGGCGGCCGGACCGAGATCACCCACACGGCGCGCAAGGCTTCGAGCGGGAATCACGTCCTCTGGGACTTCAACTGGACCGCTCCCAACCTGTGCGGCGTCACCACGACGCTCTACGCTTGGGCGAACAACGTCAACGGCTCGAGCTCGAGCAACGACGACTTCGTTCTCGTGCAGACGGTGCTGTCGACGAGCGCCTGCGGCCTCCTTCCCGACGGCTCGGCGTGCACCGCCGGCTCGCAATGCACCTCGGGCAACTGCATCGACGGCTTCTGCTGCAACGCCGCCTGCGGCGCTCAGTGCCAGGCGTGCGACGTCGGCGGCTTCGTCGGCACGTGCCACCCGGTGACCGGCGCACCCCACGGAACGCGCGCGGCGTGCACCACCGACGGTACGGCGTGCGGCGGGAGCTGCGACGGCACCACGATCAGCGCGTGCACCTATCCCGGCGGGGCGACGCAGTGCCGCGCCCCGAGCTGCAGCGCGGGCGTGGCCACGCTCGCCGCCTCCTGTACGGGGAGCGGCTCCTGTCCGACCGCGGTGACGCAAGCCTGCACGCCCTACGTCTGCTCCGCGACCCAGTGCACCGGACCGTGCACCGTCGACACCGACTGCATCACCGGGGACTTCTGCTCGGCGGGCATCTGCACGGCGAAGCTCGACGCCGGTACCACCTGCACCGGCGACCACGAATGCGCGAGCACGCACTGTGTCGACGCCGTCTGCTGCGATATTGCGTGCAGCGGGCAGTGCCAGGCTTGCGACGTCGCGAACGCCGTCGGAACGTGCACGACGGTTGCGAGCGGAGCGCCCCACGCGAGCCACACGCCCTGTGCTGGAAACGGGACTTGCCAGGGAACCTGCGACGGGACCAGCGCGACGGCGTGCACGTATCCAAGCGCCGGGACGGCGTGCGCGGCGGCCTCGTGCACCAACGGCGTGGCCGCCGGCGCGACCGTCTGCGACGGCCTCGGGACGTGCCAGCCCGCTCAGACGACGCCCTGCGGGAACTACGCGTGCGACGTCACGACCTGCAAGACCCAGTGCACGACCGGAGCCGACTGCGCGAGCGGCGCAACTTGCCAGCAAGGCCAGTGCGTGGCGACCCCGGCCGACGCCGGCGCCGACTCCGGCGCTGACGCCGGCACCGCGGCGCCCGGCGAATCGGGGTGCAGCTGCCACGTCGGCGAACGGAGCGGCACGGGTTGGGCGGCGTGGCTCGCCGTGCTCGGCGCTCTGGCGCTCGCCCGACGCCGGCGGGGAAAGTAGGCCTGCGCCTCGCCAGATCTTTTGCTCGCGTGGGCCGTCCAAACCCCCATGGCCGGCTCACGCTCGTTCGCCGCTCGCCCCTTGCTCGCAGCCCTCGCCCTGACCGCCGCGCTCGGCTGTCGGACCACCCATGAGCCGCCGGGGAAGGCAGCCGCGGCGCCCCTCCCCGACGCGGGCGCCGCGCCTCCGGCGGTGATCTTTTCGGACGAAGGTGCGACGGGCAAGCTCGCGGCGTTCAAGGACGACGACGAGCTCCGGAAGTTCATGGGCACCTGGAAGGCGCGCGAGAAGGAGCGCGAGGAGGAGGCCCGACGCCGTGCCGCCTACCCGATGGCCGGGCCGGACAAGGACGCCGGGGTGCCCAGCGTCCCGACGGCGACCGTGCAGGCCCAGGCCTCCGGCGCGGCCCCGGCCGCCCACGCCGCGCCTGCCGCGCGCGCCAAGGCTGACACCTCGGAGTCCATCACCAACAACCAGCACTCCGGCGTCGACGAGGGCGACATCGTCAAGCTCCACGGCGATCACCTGGTCGTGCTGCGCCGCGGGCGCCTGTTCACCATCGCGCTCGGCGGCGGAGGCGTTCGCAAGAGCGCCATGCTCGACGCCTTCGGGCCAGGCATCGATCCTTCCGGGAGCTGGTACGACGAGATGCTCGTCGAGGGCGACGACGTGGTCGTCGTCGGCTTCAGCTATCAGCGAGGCGGCACCGAGATCGGCCTGTTCAACATCGACGCCGCGGGGAAGCTCGCGTACCGGGCCACCTACCACCTGCGCTCGAACGACTACTACTCGGCGCGCAACTACGCGAGCCGCATCGTGGACGGGCGCCTGGTCTTCTACGCGCCGATGTACCTTTCGACGGCCGAGACCGACCCCTTCGGGCACTTCCCGGCCGTTCGCCGCTGGAGGGCGGGCGCGCAGGAGTCGGACTTCGTGCGCACGCTCGCCCCGAAGCGCCTGTACCACATGAGCGGAGAGCTGCCCGCCTCGGGGTGGGCGGCGATGCACACCGTGACCTCGTGCGATCTGCACTCGGCGTCGCTCTCGTGCGAGTCGGTGGCCATGATCGGGCCGGCCGGACGCGTCTTCTACGTCTCGCCGTCGAACGTCTACGTGTGGATGCGCGACTGGACGTGGGGAGCCGACGGAAAGAAACAACCTGCGGCGATGCTCGCCAAGATCCCCATCAAGCCGGGCGCCGAGCCGAGCGCGATGCACGTCTCCGGCATGCCCACCGATCAGTTCTCTTTCGAGGAGGACGCCGGGTGGCTCAACGTGCTCGTCCGGTCGGAGTCGAACGGCGACGCGATGTGGGCGAGCGAGGTCACCGCGGGCGACGCGGCCCTCCTGCGCGTTCCCCTCGCGCTCTTCTCCGACGGCGTGCCGACGGCGTCGCGCCAGCGTTACCGCAAGGTGCCGCGCCCCGACGGCTACGTGGTCCAGAACCGCTTCGTCGGGCCATGGCTGCTCTACGGCGCCGGCCAGGGGTACTGGGGCCAGCACCGCGGCTCGGGGCAACTCTACGCGGTGCGCTACGCCTCCTCCGACGAGCCCACGACGATCGCGCTCGCGCAAGGCGTCGATCGCATCGAGCCGATGGGCGGCGCCGCGGTCGTCATCGGCTCGCGGGACTCGGATCTCTTGTTCTCGCCCATCGCGCTCGGCGCCACGGCGAGAGAGCGGACGGCGTTCGTGCGCAAGAACGCGTCGCAGGGCGAGCTGCGCAGCCACGGCTTCTTCTACAAGCCGGCCAGCGACAAGCCCGGCGACGGCGTCGTCGGCTTGCCGATCCGCAGCGAAGGGGCCCGCGGGGCTTCCTACCTGCTCGAAGGGTCGGCGTCGGTGCTCTTTCTCGCGAACCACGGGCTCGAGCTGTCCGAGCTCGGCGCCCTCGAGGCTTCGGCGCTACGCAGCAACCACGACGGCTGCCGCGCGTCGTGCGTCGACTGGTACGGCAACGCCCGCCCCATCTTCGCCAAGGGTCGGATCTTCGCCCTCATGGGCTACGATCTCGTCGAAGGTCAGGTCGACGGCGGTCGCATCCACGAGCGCGCGCGGCTCTCGTTCGCGCCGGCGGGCGGCCCACCGGCGCTCGAAGAGTGAGCGTCGCTCACTGCACGCACACCCCGGCGGGCGCCGTGCCGAACGACGACGTATCGCAGTGGCCCGAGCCGCAGTCGCTGTCGACGCAGCAGTAGCGCCCGCACTTGGTGCCGTTGCCGGTGTCGACGCAGGTGAGCGTCGGCAGGCACGCGGGACCGTTCTGGAGATCGCACGAGGTGCAGACGGCGCCCGTGTTCGGCGGCGAGCTCCAGCACTGGAAGCCGGTCTGCGAGACGTCGCAGGCCTCTCCCGCAGCCGCGTTGCACCCTTCGTTCGTGACCGGGTTGCACGAGACGCCTGCGTCGTCGATGGTGACGCACGAGCCCTTGGTGCTGCCGCCCGCATCGGTGCTACCGGCGTCGGTGCTACCGGCGTCGGTGCTACCGGCGTCGCCCGCATCAGCGCCCGCGTCACCCGCATCGGCGCTACCCGCATCGGTGCTCCCCGCATCGGTGCTCCCCGCGTCGTTGCCGGGGGGCTGGGTGCAATCGAGGTTGACCGTCTGGACCGGCGCATCGACGGGCGCGTCGATGGTGCTCACATCCTTCACCGCCACGTCCTTCCCGCCGTCGGTCGCGCCGCCTTCGGTCGAGGCGTCGGGCTGGGCGGGGCCGCTGGAGCAGGCGGCCGTGAGGAGGAGAGCGGCGGTGAGGAGGCGGGGCGATGCGTTCATTGTGGGGCGTGTCTCGCGCACATTCGCCCCATTTGCAACGACAATGTGGCCTAGGCGCCCCTCATCTTGCGCACGGCGCGCAGCACGTCGTCCAGGTGCTTGCTCACCTGGAACTCGTGGCGGAACACGTGACGAATGATCCCCGCCTCGTCGACGACGAACGTAACGCGCTTGGCCACGCCGATGAGCGGCCAGAGCACCTCGAAGCCGCGCGCGATGTTCTTGTCGCCGTCGCCGATCATCGGAAACGACACGGAGTGCGCCTTGGCGAACTCGCACTGCGTGGCGGGCGG
The DNA here is from genome assembly GCA_035470765.1 of Polyangiaceae bacterium. GTDB lineage: Bacteria > Myxococcota_A > Polyangia > Polyangiales > Polyangiaceae > DASXHD01. The sequence goes on from DATIQP010000476.1 coordinate 5,811, forward strand.
ATCCGTCGAGACGCCGATCACCTCGACGCCGAGCTCGTGCAGCTCGGGGTAGTTGTCGCGGAAGCCCTTGGTCTCGACGGTGCAGCCGGCGGTGAAGGCCTTCGGGAAGAAGTAGACGACGACGATTCGCCCGCGCAGCGAGGCGAGGGAGATGGGCCGGCCGTCGTGGGAGGCTCCTTCGAGGGCAGGAGCGGGATCACCGGGAGCGAGCACATCGTCTTGGATGCTCGGGGGCGGAGCTTGGTTTCGACTCGCGCGCGGCCGACCGCCGGGTTGGAGGGGTCGTCAGGCCCGCTCGAGCCACACGGTCACCTCGCCGGGTTCCTCTCCCGGCTCGACGTGAACGACGCGCGGGTGGCAGCAGACGGCGCAATCTTCGACGTACGTCTGGTGCGTGCCGCCGCCGGGGTCGACGAAGATCTCGTCGACGGCGCCGCAGAACGGGCACGCGACCTCGTTCGCGGACTCTCGCCGGCGCCGCTTCTTCGTCATGGTCTGGAAGGAATAGCTCGAATCCGACTCGGCGGCTGAAGGAGGGACGTCGCCAGCGTGCGGTGGTGCGTAATGCGCGATGCGGTCTAACCGGTGCCAGGTGATGGGCAAGAGTTGTGAACGGGCCATCGAAGACCCTGCGCTGCCCACCGCGCTGCCATGCGGCCCAGTATGTTTACGGTCCCCCGGCCCGCTATGCCGGGACCCCACGCTCGCCCGAAGTCCCTCCTTCAGCCGCCGAGATCGGCGCTCCGGTTCGCCTTTTGAATTTCCGCGTTGAGCGCGCGGACCTTCTTCGCGAGATCGTCGACCTGCTTTTGGAGCTTCGCGACCTCGAGCGTCGCGACCCACTTGATCTCGCGCGCGCTGTAGCGGTCAGGCTCCTTCTTCGAGCCCGCGATCGCCGCGACGTAGAGCGAGCTTCTTCTGGATGTCGGCGCGGAGGCGGAGGGCTTCGGCGAGCTTCATGGTGTGCTCCGGACGTGCCCCGCGTACACGACCTGACGACGCTGCGCGCAAGTGCGCGTATGCTCTGCCCAGCCTGCTGGCGTCGGACTGCATCTCGGGGTGTGCGCATGTCGGAAGAGGATCTGACCGGGAAGGTCGTGCTGGTGACGGGCTCGAACACGGGCATCGGCCGCGTCACCGCCGAACAGCTCGCGCTCCGGGGAGCCCGCGTCATCCTCGCGTGCCGTTCCCGCGAGAAGACGCAGCCCGTCGTCGACGCCATCGCCGCCGCCGGCGGGGACGCGGAGCTCGCCGAGCTCGATCTCGCCGATCTCGAGAGCGTGCGCTCGTGCGCGGACGCGATCCTCGCCAAGAACGAGCCGCTGCACGTCCTCGTCAACAACGCCGGTCACGCCTCGCGCGGCCAGACCAAGCAAGGCTTCGAGCTCATCTTCGGCACGAACCACCTCGGCCACTTCCTCCTGACGAAGCTCCTGCTCCCGCGCCTGCGCGCGTCCGCGCCGGCGCGCATCGTGAACGTCGCGAGCACGAACCACTACGGGGCGAAGGGCATCGACTTCGAGGCGCTGCGCCGGCCGACCGCGACGCTGACCGCCATCGAAGAGTACGCCGTGAGCAAGCTCTGCAACGTCCTGTTCACCAAGGAGCTCGCGCGCGGCAGGGCGGGGGAGGGCGTCCGCAGCTACGCGCTCCACCCCGGCATCGTGCGGAGCGACGCGTGGCGGCGCATCCCGTGGGGGTTCCGCTGGCTCGTGCAGCGCTTCATGCTCCCGACCGAAGAGGGCGCGAAGACGACGATCCACTGCGCCACCTCGCCCGAGGTCGCGGCCGACGACGGGCTCTACTACGACCGGTGCAAGCCACGCAGGCCGAGCGCGCTCGCCGAGGACGAGGCCCTCGCCAAACGGCTCTGGGAGACGAGCGAGGAGTGGACCTCCGCTCACTCGTCGTAGGCGGAGCGCACGGTCGCGCGCGGGGATATCCTCCGAGCGGAGGCTGCGTCAGAGCCTTCAGGGCCCGCAGGGATTGACGCCGCCGTCCGTGCCCGCGGCGGCGTCGGGGCTCGCGTCCGCGCTCGCGTCGCGGCCGGTGCCGCCGTCGGAGACGCCAGCTTCCACGCCGCCACTGTCGGCGACGCCGCCATCGCTCGACGCCGTCGCCGGGAGGCCGAACGCGGTCAGGTCCGCCAGCTTGCCATTGAACTCGTCGAGGTCGACGGGGCCGCTGATGCCTTTGACGGTTCCGTTGTCCGCGGTTTGCCAGAAGACCCACGTGCTCCAGCCGCCGGGCATCGACGGACACGTCACACCCCAGTTGGCGACCCAGAGCGGGTAAGCGCCGAAGCCGGTGCCGATGTTCGAGCCGAAGCCCGGGCTCGTGTAGATGAGAGGCTTGCGACCGACGGCGTTCTCGATGGCCGCGAGCCACGTCTTCATGTGCGTCTGGATCGTCGTCGTCGACTGGCCGCCCGTCGTCTCGATGTCCATCACCGGCGGCAGATCGCCGGCTTCGAATCCGCCGGCGGCCGACACGCTCGAGAGCAGCAGGTTCGCCTGCGCCGTCGGATCCACGCCCGGCTCGAAGTACTGGTAGACGCCGCGCACGACGCCTTGCGCCTTCATCGCCTTCCAGTTGGTGGCGAAGTCCGCGTCGGGGAACGACGTGCCGTCGCTCACGCGCGCGAACGCGAAGACGATGCCGGCCGCCTTCACCTGCGTCCAGTCGATGGTGCCCTGGTACGACGAGACGTCGACGCCCTTGAGCGTCGATGCGCCGGCGCACACCGTCAACGGAGCGCTGCTGGTACAGGCATTTTGCGACTGCGAGCAGGCAACGATGGCTGTCGCGACGACCGCCGCGCCGAAGAACAAGGAAGTACGCACCACCTCAGGTTGTACCGAATGCTCCTCGAAAGCAGGCGAAAACCCGGTGGGGCACTTCGCGCGGGGCGGGGCCGAATGGCCTCACGACGTAAGCTGCGAGGTCACGCGGCCCCTCGCTGTCCGAGGGCGGCGGCGGTGCGGCGCTCGTCCTCGCGCAGCGCGCTCTCCACGCGCTCGGCGAGCGCGCCGACGGTGTGCGTGTCCTCGAGCCCGTGCAGCGCGATCTCGATCCGGAGCGCGCTGCCCAGCGGCGCCGCGGCGAGGGCGATATCGAGGGCGTCCATGCCGAGGTCGCGCGCGAAGGTCTGTCGCAGCTCGACCGTGGGCGTGGGGACGCCGAGGTAGTGCGCGATCGCCGCGCGCACCGTGTACGCGGTCAGGGGGTGGGCTCGAAACTTCATGCGGCGTTCCTTTCGGCGCCCGCGAATTGTCGCGGTGCGCCATTTCCGTAGGCAACACGCGGGGCCGTCCCGTGATTCCGCTCGAGGCGCTGCACAAATCCTGACCATCCCATGACAGGCGGCGCGCCGCGCCCTTTGGTAATAACCCGCTCATCGTGCTGAGCTTTCCCTCGACCAAGGAGATCGCGTCTCTCGAGCGGCAGCGGGTGCTGGGCTGGCTCGCGTTCCCCCTCGTGGGCAGCGCCGCCATCTTCTACATGCGCTTCGTCCGCCGGAACCGGGTGAAGAACCTCGCCGCAGTTCGGCGGCGGTTTCGCGAGATCACGCGCGCCAGGCGCCCCATCGTCATCTGCGCCAACCACCTGACGATGATCGACTCGCTGCTCCTGCACTGGGCGCTGGCTTCGCCGCTGGGCTACATGCGCCGGTTCAGGCTCTTCGCGTGGAACGTCCCCGCGATCGAGAACTTCAAGCGCGGCTTCGCCATCAGCCTGTTCACCTACCTCGGCAAGACCGTCGCCATCGACCGCACGGGGAGCGCGGAGCATCACCGCGCCGTCCTCGGCAAGCTCGGACACCTGCTGCGCGCGGGCGAGGCCGTGACCATCTTCCCCGAGGGTGGCCGGAGTCGGACGGGCCGCGTCGAGCCCTCCGAGGTCACCTACGGCGTGGGGCAAGTGCTCCGCGACGTCCCCGACGCGCTCGTCGTCTGCGCGTACGTGCGCGGCGATCGTCAAAAGACGTGGGGGCACCTGCCGGCCCGAGGCGACGAGATCGAGGTCGACCTCGAGCCCCTCGAGCCCAAGACCGACTCCGACGGCCTGCGAGCCACGCGCGACCTGTCGCGGCAGATCATCCTGAAGCTCAAGGAGATGGAGGACCGACACTTCTCCAGGCGAAGCGCGGGGGCTCGCGCGCAGGCGCTCGACTAGTCACGCGCGTGGGCGTGGCGCTTGGCGAGCCGCGCGTCGAGACTCAGCGGCCCCGCGCCGAAGTACGCCAGGATGAGGGCGCTGCCCGTCATCGCGACGTTCTTCATGAGGTTCGCGATCTGCATCTGCGCCATCATCGGGTCGGTCTGCGCCCAGAAGCGCTGCACGGCTCGCAGCGTGGGCGACGTGTCGCGGGGTCACGCGCGAGCGTAACGGTCACCCGCGAACACCGTGGCGTAGATCGCCAAGACGACGGCGAGGGTTTCGAGGATGCTCATGCGTGCACAATGCACGAGTCACGTGGCGCGAGGGCTTCGCCGGTGTGACTTCTGCGCGACAGCTGACCGCTCTCGTCGCGACGGGCCTCCTAGCGGTTCAGGACGATCGTTCGGAGGAATCCGCGCGGATGGCGCACTGCCCGCTGCACGTGGGCCCCAGCGTCCATGAGCGCCGGCAACATGTCCTCGCGATCGAACGTCGCGTCGAGGGTCCGCCCGCCATGGGAGGCTAGCCATCGCCGCCAGTGCTGGGTTTCGCCCGCGCTGATGCGGCCCGACAGCCACTGCGGAAGGAGCATCATGCCGAGTGCAAAGCGGTGGCACCACGCCGTGGGGCCTTCGGTCGTCCCGTGTTGCGCCGCCATCACCGCGCGCTCCAGCTCTTGCTCGTCGCGTCGCGCGCCGGCATGCACGAACAACGGGAGCGGCAGCCCGCGCGCGATGTCGAAGCCCATCTGGTTGTACAAGCGCGGGTTGAAGTCGATCAGCAGCCTGCGGCCGCCCACTTGAATGAACTCTGCTTCGAAGACGCCGAAGTATCCCGTCTGCCTGCAGAGCGCGGCGATCCCCTCCGCTTCCGCCGCTTCGAGGGGCGCGTCCTCGAAGCAGAGGCCAATGCCCACGCGGCGCGGCTGCTGGAGGACTTTGCGCGACGCGCGAGCGACGAACAGGCGGCCTCCCCGGTCCACGAATCCCGCGACCGAGTAGACGTGCTCCTCGGCCTCGGAGAAGTACTCCTGCACCATGGGCCGGACGACGTCCGGACGCTCCTGGAGGAGCGGTGGGAGGTAGGTGTTCGCGCGCGTGAAGGCACGGTACGCGCCGACCAGATCCTCGGGCCGCTGCACGCGGGTGCCTTTGTTCTGCGTTCGGAACATGATCTGGGTGCAGGGCTTGATCAGCAGCGGGAAGCGGGCCTCACGGGCGATCTGCTTGAGCGCCGCTTCGTCGCGAGGTGCGTGTGTGACGGGCGTCTCGAGGCCGGCCGCTTTCGCTGCGGCGCCCAGCGATCTCTTGTCGAGCAGGCCGAGCACCGTCTCGAGCGGCGGCTGGTAGAGCAGGAAGTGCTTCGCCAGCTCCGCGGCGTGGCGCGCGAAGAGAAAGGCGAGATCGTCGCAGGTCGGATACAGCACGTGCCGGGGCTCGCAAGAGCCGAACTCGAGGAGCCAGTCGATCAGCCGCCGCGAATCCCTGAAGTCGGGGCAGCGAACGCGGCGTGTGGTCCACCGCGACCAGGCGGTGGGCTGACCGGCGTGGTCCTGCGCGACCGTCACGGGGATCCCCGCCCGGCCGAGACAGCGGGCCGCCGCGAGCGTGCCCCCGTACCCAGCCATCGTCAGAAGGACCGGCGTCGTGGCGGGAGCCGGAGACTCCCGTGGCTGCTGCGCGGACTCAGCGAGCGACGGGGAAAGTGCCATGGTCCACCGCGCGGAAAGCGGCGCGCCTCGGCACGCGACTCAGGCTGGCCTCCAAGTACCGGGCGACCGCGGGAGCGGTGTACTCCGCTCCACACACGAATCGCAGGATGGGCCCGAAGCTGAACGATGCCGCCTGGCCGACGAAATACAGCCCGGGGACCGACGACTCGAACTGGAACGAGAGCCGTGGCGCACGCCCGATGCGGGCGATGCGGCGGGTGAGCTCCGGCTCCAGGAAGGGGAGCCGTTCGACGTCCGTCGCGTACCCGGTACCGCAGACGATGTGATCGGCCACCAGAGAGCGCTCCTTGCCGCTCGCGTCCCGGACTCGAAGCTCGACGCCCGCGCCGTGCGCGCGCGCGCCGACGATCGTCGATTTCGACACGAAGGCGACGTGCCCCTCCAGGCTCTTGCGCAGCCACCAGGTGCCGTACGGCCCCAGATGTTTCTTCGTGAGCGCGACCCGGAGTCGTTCCGGAAGAAGAAAGTGGGGCCAGGCCGGGAACGTCTGAAGGGAGTAGTTGAGCGGCCCCTCTCCGAGCACCGTGCGGGGACGGCGGATGCGCTGCCACAGCGATCGCTCCCGGCCGGACGGTGTGGGGGTGAAATAGGGTGCCGCCTTCCGGAAGACGAGGGTGACCGCCGCCCCGCTCTCGCGTAGCGCCGCCGCGGACTCCAGCGCGGACTGGCCGGTCCCGATGACGATGACCCGCCTTCCGTTCCACCCGTCGTAGGTGGCGTGACGGGAGGTGTGGGTCACCAGGTCCGGCGGAAGGTGAGCGAGCGGCGCCGGGACCTGCGCAAAATAGGCGAGACCGACGGCAACGACTACGCGGCGGGCATGGAAGCACGAGCCGTCGGCCAGGCCCACCTCGAACCCGCTCCCTTGCGGTCGCACCCGTGTCACGTGTACCGGCTCGACCATCGGCAGGATCCGCCGCTGCGTGTCCAGCCCGTACTCGGTGAAGCGGGACATGGGAATCGGCTCCTGCCGGCTCAAGCCGCGGGCGTCCGCCCATTCGATGAAGGTGTTCCCCGGTTCGGGCGTGTAGATGTTGCTGCCGAAGTCGGGCGACTTGAGGTGGAGGCTTGGCAGCATGCGTCGCCAGAAGATCATCGGCTCGCCGAAGATGCGGAAATCGACCGGGCTCGCGCGCAGGTGCGCGGCGATCGACAGACCGTACGGACCTGCGCCGACGATGGCGACGTCCGTCGTGTCAGGCAGCAATCCGCTGCGCCTCGCCATTGCCATTCCATTCCCTCCTGTCATGGTTCGCCGGCGAACAAGAGCAAGGAGCGATCCACCGTCGCGCGTGCTCTCTGCGAGCGCGCGCACGCGTTTCGTGCTTCGCCGAAACGTCGCTTCCGCGCGGGGCATTTCCCTTTCGTTCGGTCCGCCGCGCGGAACGAGTTGCGCGCGAGCCGCCCGCGGGCCTCGCGCGATCGCGTGAGATCTGCAATCCGTGCCGTCGGCGAGCCTCTCGAGGTCGCGCAGCTTTCCCGCGCAACTCCACGGCCGTGTGGCTTGCGCAGGCCCGTGCACGTAGACTGGTGATGTGCGGGCGCTCGTCTTCGTGGCGGTGATCGTGTCGGCGTGCGGCGCGCGGACCGGGCTCGACGCCTTGGGCGACGCGCAGGCCTCCGGGGACGCGACCGTCGCCGACGGCGGCCATCCTTTCTCCGATGCCAACGCCGATGGCCCGCCAGCCGTCGACGCAACGACGATCGACGCGGCGGCCGTCCTGTGTGAAAACGGCTACTTCATCGAGGTGAGCGACGACGCCGGCACGACCGTCCTGCGTCACGGCTACGACGACGCCGGCGTCCCTGCGAAGACCTGCTCGTCGTCCGGGGAGGACTGCGTGGCCACCGCGATCGACGGGTACGACGACGCCGGCTTGCTGGTCCTGGTGCTGGGCGGTTGCACCTGCCCGCCCCTCGGCCTGGGTGCGGTGAACGGGGGCGCGACACTTCGGAATGCGAAGGGCACGTGGTTCGGCTACGGCTCGAACATCGACGTCACGGGCCTCGGTCCCGCGGCCGCGACGGGCAACTACGACACGATCGTCAAGTTGGTCTTCGGCGTCGATGGCGGTCCCATCGCCGATGGCGGGGTCGAGCACCTCCACGGCGCCTTCTGCGTCCTCCCGTAGACCGGTGCGAGCTAGGTGCGCGTGCTGCATAGCACACGCACACAGCCTCGGACGAGCCTCGGCTAGAGGATGACGGTGGAGCAGGTCGCGTCGATGCAGGACTGCCGCGGACCGCACACGGTGCCGCACGCGCCGCAGTTGTGCGGATCGTCGGTGAGGTCCGTGCAGAAGGTGTCGTCGCAGCACGTCTCGCCCGACGGGCACTCGGTGCCGGGGCCGCACGATTCGGCGCATCGACCGTTGATGCAGCGCCCGCTCGAGCAGGACTCCGGATCGCACTGCAGCGCTGCGTCGGGCCGCGTGGCGTCCGCGCCGGCCTCGTACGGCGGATTGGTCGTGGTGCACGCCGCCAGCGCAAGCGCCAAGGACATCGAGGGGGAACGGACCGGCTTCATGGACGATCCGTCTTGCATCGGCTGATCCACCCCGCGCCCAGGCGACACGGCAGCTCGGCCTTCGGCGGCTCGAGCGAACGCGTTCGAGGTCGGCTCTAGTAGGAGTGCACCAGCGGCCGCACCTCCGCGCACGGGCGGCAGAGCGCGTTCGGCAATCCCGAGTTGCGGCGCGTGCGGCCGGCGACCGCCTTGAAGATCGGGCCGCTCTGGTCCTCGTCGCACTGGATGCACGGGTTGAGCGCGCCGTCGGGCTCCTGATACGGCACCGCGGGCGTGGCGAGGCAGATGCCCAGGCAGTGGTTGCGCGTGTTCAGGGTGTCCCAGTACCAGGCCTGCGCGCACGGCTGGTCGAAGCCGACGGCCTCGAGGCACGCGACGTTGGCCGGCCCACCGTCGGTCAGGCCGACGAAGCCGCACGCGCGCGCCTTCGCGCCGAGGTCCTCTTCACGGATGTAGACGGCGAGGTTCGCGAGGGTCGAGCACACGCCGCAGTGACCGTAGTGCGTGGGCGACGCGCCCGCCGCGCGAGCGGCGTCGATCGACGGATAGGTGACGAGCGCGTAGGAGCGCGGAAGCGTACCCGGCGGCGCCTGCGGCAGCACGGCGCACACCGTGTCGGGGGGATCCGGAGCCGCGGCCGGCGACGCGTAGGGATCGGTGTCGATCGGCGCGAAGGGAGCCGTGAGCGTCCAGTCGCTCACGAGCGCGTCGATGAACGCCGAGTCGTATGTGGGCGGCGCGTAGGCGTCTCCGCAGGCGCACGACGGCTTGCACTGATCCGTGGTCAATCCCGTGTTGGCGTTGGGGCGACCGAACAGCGCCGCGCACGGGTCGGCGTCGTCGTGGCAAGAGGCGGAGGCGCCCGCGGCCAGCGCGGCGAGCGACGGCAAGAGGACGAGGACGCGAAGGGCGGTGCGACCCGGGCGGCGCGGCATGAAACGCAGTGTAGGAGAATTCTCGGGTCGAGAGGTGCCGCAGCTCGGTCGCCGCCGGCTCCGAGGGGCGTGCTACGTTCTGCGCATGCGCGCGGCGTCGCTTTGCCTCCTCGTGCTCGGCCTCGCCTGCGGGGGGCGAACTCAGCTCCGAGGCACTCTGGGGGACGCCGGCGCGTCGCCGCCCGCGCAGCAAATCGGGGGCGACGTCCTCCCCGCGTGCGCGCCCAACGACGCGCCGGCCTATCAGTTCAGCTTCGGAACGCCCGCGCCCGTCTGCCCGTCGTCCGCCTCCGGAGACAGCTCGGTGCTCATCGAGATCTGGGACCCGCTGCCGAGCGGCCCGGGGACGTACTCCTTCGGGGACGGCTCCATCGCTTCGGGAGGAGGCGCGTTCGTATGCACCGGGCCGGGCGCGTGCGGCGCCGCGAGCCAGGGCACGCTCGTCTTGACCGAGCTCACGACGACCTCGGCGTCCGGGTCCTACGCGCTCGTCATGCCCGACGGAACGACCGTCGCCGCGAGCTTCTCGAGCGTGCCCGTCTGCTCGCAGCTGAGGATGTGCGGCTGAAGGCGGGATCGCGTCACGCTACGCGGGTGACGACCCGGCGGAGCTCTGCGGACCGCCGCTCAGCGCGACGGAGACGCCCATCTGGCCGCCGAGGCCGAGCCCGAGCAGCGCCCCCGCGAACAGACCGACGATGGCGAGGCCCGAGGTCGAATCGGAGTGGCCGGACGTGGCGGCGGCGACGTCGCGAAACGCCGCGAGCATGGTCGCGTCGTTCACGGCCGAGACGGCGAAAGCTCCGAGCCCGCAGAACACCGCGGTGGCCGCGAGGGCGGCGAGCGCAGCTCGTGCGCCGCGCCCCGACGGCTCTTCCGTCCTCGCGCTCGTCGTGGCGGCGAGCCGGAAGCTGATCAGCGCCGCGCCGAGGAACGGCGCGATCGCGAGCGTCGCCGTGCCGATGAACGGATAGGGAAGGGAGCCGAAGTAGGCCACGCCGACCGAGCCGGGCAGGGGCCCGACCAGCGCAGCGCCGACCGTCGCCCCGGCGAGCGCGACGAGCGCACGCGTGCCGGCGCGGCGCGGGCGCAGCACGGAGGTGAGCGCGTGAACGCCGTACGCCGCGCCTGCGCCGTAGATCGCGCCCGCCACGATCACGAACGCCACGAACATCGGCGCCAGCCTCAGCCACGGGAGCGGCAGCACGTCACGGACGGCGAAGTAGTACGGCACGCCGCCCGCGAGGCTCGCGATCAGACCGCCGACGGCGCCTGCACGCGCGACGCGACCCGCGAGCCATGCCGCCCCGCGCGAAGCCTTCGCTCGCTCCGGAGCCACGAAGGGCACGAGCGAGTCCCTCGCTTCGAGCGCGGCGCTCGGGGGCGAGTCGGGGTACTCCATACTTCCAACTTAAGGCTGGCACGTCGCCGGCGCTTGTCACGCCGCGCTGCATTCGAGGGCGCGACGCGTCAACCGGGGTGACCGCGCGCCCCGGAAAAGCCCGCGCGACCTCGCCCCACGCGCGCAAGGCGTTCATGCGACTAACGCATCCCCCGCCCGGGCGGGGGGGACGCCGACGCGCGCCGGTCCGCCCGTGCGTAAGCGAATAGAAACGGCAGCACCGTGATCAAGCCCACGCCGGCGAGCCACGGCCTCCCGACGATCCAGGCGAGGGCCGAAGCGTTCAGCCACAGCCACGCGTAGAAGAGGACCTCGAAATGACGCTTCACCACGGTAGCCTCATCACGCCGGCGGCGACCACGAGGTCCGCGGCGAGCATCGCCCCGAGCCACGCCCACCGGCGCGCGCCGGCCGGTCGAAGCTCCGCCGCGCGCAGCTGCCAGGTGCACGCGCCCACGAGCAGCACCCAGCCGACGAAGTTGAACACCGGCACGTCGAGCAGCCATAGCCGGTACGGCGTCATGCCCTCGCCGCGCCAGAGCCACATGCGCAGCGGCTCGCCGGACACCGCGGGGTCGAGCACCAGATCGACGCCGACCGCCATCGCGCCGTCGAGCGCGGCGAGGCGCCACCGCCGCGCTCCCTCACCCAGCAGCCGCTCCGAGATGCGCATCACGACCGGCACGATGGCCGCCCACCCGAGCCCCACGCCGAGCGGCACCCAAGCCGGACGCGGCGGAAAGTAGACCAGCCAGTCGGGGTAGCGATAGCGCCCGTACTGCACCGCGAGCAGCTCCACCGACTGCGAGAGGACAAAGCCGAACGCGAGCTCGCGGAGCGTGACGCCCGCGCCTCTCGCCCTCCAAGAGCGGAGCGCCACGACGCCGAAGAGCAGCACGATGCCGATCTCGTAGAGGCGCCGGACGTGGAGCAACGTCATGGCGGAAGCGCCTCCGTTACTTGGCGGAGCCGAGGCGCTTCCAGGCGAGCTCCATGGCCGGACCGTATCACACGGAGCCAGGTGGACGACTCAGTACACCGGCGGGCTGAGGACGAAGATCGCGCGCGCGATCTCGGTTCCGGCGTTGGTCGCAACGTGACGAGCGCCGCGTGGGATGAACAGGCTGTCGCCCGCTTCCATGGTGAGCTTCTTGCCGTCGATCTCGACCTGGTAGTTGTTGCCCGAGAGGAGGATGAAGGTCTCGTCGCCGCCATGTCGAAGGTCGCCGGCGGTGCTCTGGCCCGGCTCCAACGTCATGCTGAACACTGCCATCGAGCGCACCCCTGCCGGCATCAGCTCCTCGTAGATGCCCGGCGTGCCCGGAATGCTCCGACGCTTGCGCTGGCCCGCGCGGATCAGGACGGCACTCTCGACCGGTTGTTGCTGTGGCTGTTGCATCGGAGCCTCCATGAACCTCTCGGCGATGCAAACTGCACGCCGCCCGACGCGCTGAGCTGCTCGCGCACCCAAGGCGAGCGGCGCCCGCGACGTCGAAGCGCACGAGACCATGCGCGTCCTCGCGATTGCAATGGCCGCGCTCTCGACGGCGTGCGCCCACCGAGCGGCCACGGTCGCAGAGGTGTCGCTGCCGGTCGTCGCGTCGCCGGCGCCGCCGCCCAAGGCCCAGTGTCTGCCGAGGGACCCACGCGCGTGCCACGAGATCGCGCAGCAAGTGCTCGTAACCGATCCGCGGGACGCCTTCATGTTCGAGTCGATCGCGTGCGACGGTGGCGTCGTCGCGGGGTGTGGGGAGCTCGGCTGGATGGTGCTCCACGGCGTGTGGGGCACGGCGGATCCGCCTCGCGCTTTCGTGCTCCTCGAACGCGCCTGCCACGCGGGCTCCGTCGAGAGCTGCGTGAGGCTCGGCGCGTTCTACCGCGACGTGCGCCGCGACGACCCGAAGGGGAGCGAGGTCCTCACCCACTACTGCAACGACGTCGGTGTGCCCTCCGCTTGCGACGAGCTGGGCCGCATGGTGGAGCGAGGTCGAGGCTTCTCGCCCGATTCGGACGCGGCGCAGCGGCTCTACGAGCACGCCTGCGCGCGAGGATCGCACGCCGGCTGCGGCGATCTCGGACGAGTCCTTCTCGGCAAGGACGACACGCGCGCGCTCTCACTGCTCAGGGGCGCGTGCACGGCGCGCGACGGTGACGCGTGCTACTGGCTCGCGCTGCGCGACCGGCACCCTGGCCGCGCGCAGCGCCGCTTCGCGCGCGCTTGCAACCTCGGGGTCGCCGCGGCGTGCGCGGCCGTCGCGTCCCTCGTCGACGTGGACGAGCGCTCGCCCGAGGCGCTCTGGTGGATGAACCGAGCCTGCGACGAGGCTGACGCGCGCGCGTGCGAGCGGCTCGCCGAGCGGATGGGCTCGCAGGATCTGCTCGAGCGCGCGCGCGCCATCGGAAGGTGAGCCGCCCGGCCCTGCGCGAGCCCTCAGATCGGGCCGAGGGGCGTCGACGAGTCGACCTCCACCACGTGCACGAGCTGCTTGTCGGAGTAGCCGTTCTGCGTGCCGAAGAGGTACTCGTTGAGCCGGCCGCTCGCGTCGAGGATCGCATGGCTGACGTTTTGCTCCGTCCAGCAGGCGGGCCCCGCGTCGAGCACGACGACGATCGCCTTCTTTCCGTTGTTCGGGTTCTCGACGCGCAGCCGGGCGAGGCATCCGAATCGGCCGGAGTCGGCGACGTACCAGTCCACCTTCTCCTCGCACTGCGGCCCGGTGTCGTTGGCCCCGCAGAGCCCGCTCGACTTCGCCTTCGTGAAGCAGCCGGGGATGCAGTTGTCGCCCGGATCGGTGTGCACGGCGTTGCTGGCGTCGACCCAGCAGCCGAACGAGGTGATGTAGTAGTCGCCGTTCTGCGCCTTCGTCGTGCCGTAGGTCCCCGTGCAGCTCCACGACGTGCTCGTGCCCATGCACACGTCGTCGGTCGGAGCGGTTTCGCGGAGGCATCCGCGCGAGCAAGCTTGCTCGTTCAGGCTGCCGCTCACGCACTCGCCGCGCGCGTTGCCGTCCTTCGAGCAGGTGTAGCGCGTGTCGCCGGCGAACTCGCCGCACCCTTGCGGCGCGGCGTCGGGCGAGGCGACGGCGTCGCTCGCCGCGTGATCCGACGCGGCGTCGGCGCCGGGCGGAGGAGCCTGCGCGTCATCGCCTGGAAGGCCGGCCGGCGAGCCGTCCCCTCCGGAACAACCCGAGAGCGGCGCGACCAAGATGCACGCCAGGGCAGCGGCGACGACTTTTCCGTGCTTCACGGTCCCGCGAGAAGCGAAGACCATTCCACAAGGGAAGTTCGCGGGTTTTCGTGTCCGCAGGCGTCTGGCTCGCGAGGCGCGGCGGGCCGATTCGCGACCCACCGCGAGCCTGCGAGCCCGCCATCGCGTTCAGTCGTTTCGCGCCCCGGCATCGATCCACTGCTCGATGGTCTTGATCGCCGAGGGGCAGATCGAGCCGGGAGCATTGAAGGGCATGCCGCTGCCGTAGCGCGGATCGCCGGACGAAGTGGTGGTGAGCTTGATGACGAGGAAGCTGTCGGCGGGATCGCCAGGCACCACTCGAAGAAGGGGGCGGCCCGCGTCGCCGGCGATGTTCTCGGCGGGTGCACCCCCTCCATCTGCGCCGAGGAGCGCGTGATACGGGTCTGTCGAGAAGTCGAGACCCCCCGAGTTCAGCGCTCCGTCGTGGGAGTGGCAGCCGCTCCCGTTCGCCCCGCAGCTGGACGTGGCGAGAATCTCGCGGTTGATGCTGCCGAACGTCGGCTGGAGATCGGGAGGGCAGATCGGGGCGTCGGCGCCGCCCAAGAAGCATGCGCAATAGCCACCGAGCGCCAGCGTGCCGGCGATCGCCGCGTACGCCGCTGCGCGCATCGTGATTACTGCGCGGTGATGGAAACTTTTGCGGCCACGATGTTGCCCGACGAGTCCGTCACGGCGCTGTGATCGTTGTTGTGAAGCTCGAGCGTGATCGTGTGGGGTCCAGCAACTGCGGGGCACGTGGATAGCTGCGCCGTCGCCGGGCTCGCCGAAACGTCCGCGTTGTCGTACGGCGCTGCAGCCGGCGTGCACGCGGCTCCATCCACGAGCACGTGGATGTGCCCGACACCGGGTTCGTTGGGGCCTGGCGCCGCGAGGGTGAAGTTGGTCAGCGTGAACGCGACCGGGACGGACTTCATCGCGTCGGTCCCCGCGGCGACGGTCGCTCCGTTTGCGGGTGAGGTGATGGTGATGGTGGGCGTCGGGCTGCTGCTCGAGCAGGCGAAGGCGAAAAGCGACGCGACGATCAGTCCGGACGTGATGCTCGTAACTCTCATGGTGGCTCCGTGGTGCTCGGTGTGCCCATTCGACGGAGCAGGGAGGTCTTAGGTTCCCAGGATTCGAGCCAGATCGACCGACAGCTCGCGGTGTGGGCGCTCCGAGCGCAGCGCGCCTCGCCGAAATGCGCCGACGGCGCGGAGGCGGCGCGTGGTATCTCTCCACGATCCTAATGACGAACCTCCTCGAGCGGACTCTTCTTGGTGCGGCGGGTGCCGTGCTCTTGTGCTGCGGGTTTGGCTTCTCGGCCGCCTGCGGCGGAAGCGGCGACGCGGGCGACGCGGGCGACGCGGGCGACGCGGGCAGCGGAGGCGATTCGGGCGGAGGCGATTCGGGCGGAGGCGGCGACGGAGGCGACGCGATCGCGCCGGGTCCGTACACCGTCGGCGGCACGGTCACCGGCCTCGCCGGCAGCGGCCTCGTCCTGCAAGACAACGGCGGCGACGACCTGCCGGTCTCGGCCGACGGCGCGTTCACGTTCGCGACCAAGCTCGCGACCGGCGCCTCCTACGCCGTCACCGTCAAGACGCAGCCCAACGCGCTCGCGCAGCAGTGCACGGTAGCGAACGGGATCGGCAAGGCCGCGAACGCGAACGTGACCAGCGTCGCGATCACGTGCACCACCTACGTACCGCGCTTCGCGTACGTGACGAACCCCGGCTTCACGTCCGGCGTGGTCGACACGATCTCGATCTTCACCGTCAACCCCGCGAGCGGCGCGCTTCGCCCCGCGGGCTACGCGCCCTCGAGCGGAAGCAGCGCCAGCGCCGTAGCGGTCGATCCGTCGGGCAAGTTCGCCTACACCGCCAACACCGCGAGCGCTGACGTGTCGGCCTTCGCGATCGATCCGGTGAGCGGCGCGCTCACGCCCGTCGACTCCGACCCGAACACCACGGGCATCCAGAGCTTCGCCGCGGGAACGGCCCCGCGCTCGGTCACCGTCGATCCGTCCGGGCGCTTCGTGTACGCGGCCAACTCCACGTCGAACGACGTCTCGGCGTATGCGCTCAACTCGACGAGCGGTGCGCTCACGAAGATCGCGTGCGGCGGCGGCGCGGGCTGCAACGGCGACGCGTTCCTCGCCGGCAGCAACCCCTTCGGCCTCACGGTCGATCCGTCCGGCAGGTTCGCCTACGTCGCCGGCAACGGCTCGAACGACGTGACGGCCTTCACGGTCAGCTCGACGACCGGCGCGCTCACCAAGATCGGCAGCGTGCCCGCGGGCACCGGGCCGAACTCGGTCACGGTCGACCCGACCGGGAAGTTTGCCTACGCGGCGAACAACGGCTCGGGCGACGTCTCGGCCTACGCGATCAACCCGACGAGCGGGGCTCTCACGGCGGTCGCGTGCGGCGGCGGCGCCGGGTGCAACGGCGACGCGTTCGTCGCGGGGACGCAGCCCCGCTCGCTCACGGTCGATCCTTTCGGCAAGTTCGCGTACGTCGCGAACAGCGTCTCGGGCGACGTGTCGGCCTACGCGATCAACGCGACCACCGGGGCCCTCACGACGGTCGCGTGCGGCGGCGGCGCCGGGTGCAACGGCGACGCGTTCGTCGCGGGCACCTTGCCGAGGTCCATCGCGGTCGACACCGCGGGGAAGTTCGCCTACGTATCGAACGCTGGCTCGCGCGACGTGTCGTCGTTCTCCATCAACGCCGGCACCGGCGCGCTCGTCGCGCTTTCACGCGTCCGCGCTCGCATGGGCAGCGGGATCGCGCTGACCCGCGCGATGGCGCCCGTCGCCTACGTCCCGAAATTCGCCTACGCCGCGAACGCGGGCTCGAGCAACGTCTCCGGCTGGGCGATCAACGCGTCGAGCGGCGCGCTCACGAGCGTCGGTGCGAACGTCGCCGCGGGCGGAGGTCCGGTCTCGGTCGCGACCGATCCGGCGGGCAAGTACGCGTACACCGCGAACGCGATCGCCAGCACCGTCTCGGCCTACGTCATCGGCGGCGCCGGCGTCCTCACGCCCATCGACGCCAACCCGAACCTGAACGGCGTGCAAGGATTCGTGGCAGGCTCCGTTCCGCGATCGGTCGTCGTCGATCCGTCGGGCCGTTTCGCCTACGCGGCGAACGGCAACTCGAACGACGTCACGGCGTACACGATCGACACCACGACGGGCGCGCTCGCGCAGATCCTGTGCGGAGGCGGCACGGGCTGCAACGGCAACAATTTCTCGGCGGGAGTCAGTCCGACCTTCGCGGCGATCGATCCGACGGGCCAGTGGCTCTGGATCGCGAACGCCTCGGGCAGTCTCAGCGGGTACGCCATCGACCCGTCGACCGGCTCGCTGACGAGCCTCGGCCCGACCAATCTCGGCGCGACCGGGTCGCCGACGTCGCTGACGTTCGACCCGAGCGGCAGATTCGCGTACGTCGCGATCGTCGACACGTCGAACAGCGCCACCAGCGTCTGGCTCGTCAACGTCGGTACGAACGGCGCACTCGGCTCGGTGACTCAGTATGCGCAAGCGGGCAAACCCATCGGCCTCGCGGTCGATCCCACGGGCAAGTTCCTCTACGCGAGCAACGAGCTCTCCAACGACGTCACCGCGTACGGCGTCGACTCGGCGAGCGGCGCGTTGACCCAGGTCCCATGCGGCGGCGGCACCGGCTGCAACGGCGACAACTTCGCGGCGGGTTCGAGCCCGTTCGCGGTCGCGGTCGACTGCTCGGGGAAGTTCGCGTACGTCGCGAACGCGAACCAAGCGGCCCCCACTTCGTCGACCGTCTCGCTCTTCACGATCAACGCCTCGACCGGGGCGCTCGCAGGAAACGGCAGCGCGACGCCTGGCACCAAGGCGCAAGGCATCACGACGAGCTGCGCGATGCAGTAGCGCGCCGAAGCCCAGCCCGATGGATGCGGTTTTGGGGAAATCAGAAGTTCCAGCCGCACCCGAGCCCGAGCTCGGGAAATACGCCGGCGACCGCCTGTCCGAGCAGGAACGAGGGACCGCCGAACGCCTCCACGGTGACCGACTTCACGACCACGAGCTGCGCCGCCGCGCGCAGGTACGCGTGGGCGCCGCCCGCCATCGAGAAGCCCTCGCCGCCGTTCAGCAGCGGCCCCAAGCCCGCCTCGAGCCGAAGCGCGAACCGCTTCCCGATCGGCACGTGGCCGCCGATGAAGCCGTCACCCTCGAGGACCCACTGCTGGCCGGGCGCGCCGCTCGGCAGCCAGCCGTACGCCATCGACGCGCGCAGGCCGACGAAGAAGAAGTCCAAGCGGTGCGAGTACGAGACGTAATGGCCGATGGCGAGGACGTCGTCACCCAGACGATTTTGCTGCGGCACGTACGACACCATGGCGCCGAACATCACTTGGTTCGCTTGCTCGATGCT
The DNA here is from genome assembly GCA_035470765.1 of Polyangiaceae bacterium. Taxonomy (GTDB): domain Bacteria; phylum Myxococcota_A; class Polyangia; order Polyangiales; family Polyangiaceae; genus DASXHD01. Next base: position 24,215 of record DATIQP010000476.1, read on the forward strand.
CTGCGCGCGCGCCGAGGACGACACGGCGAGCGCGCCGAGGAGCAGGAGCGAACCGGCGAGGGCGCGCCTCACGGGACGCACACACCCGCGTCGCCGCACGTCAGCGGGCCTGGGCAGGCGCCCGCGCCGCCGCCGCACGTGGGCAGACAGAACGATTTCGGGCTCAGGGGCTCACCCGACACGCACGCGGTGTCCATCCCGCAAACCGCCTTGCCGCCGTCGGTGCAGTCCACGATGCAGACGAGCCCCTCGGAGCCCGCGTCGATGCAGAGGCCGGTGCACGTCGAGCCCGACGTCCCGGCCGCAATGACTGCGTTCGAGGACGCCGTGCACGAGTTCTTCGGCGCGGCGTTGCAGGCGCACGCGAATGCCATGATGGCGGCAATGACGCCCGTGCGTTGGAAGGAGCCGACCCTCATGGGGGTGCCGAGACTAATCGATCCGGAGCCAGGAGCGTAGCTTCTCGTACACCTCCGGGCTGCTCAATAGATCGAGGTGGCCCACGCCGAAGGCGATCCACTGGTGCGCCGCGGGAAACGCCAGGGTGAGCTCCGGCTTCTCGTGCCGGCCGAGCGCGCTCTCCACCGGAACCAGCCCGTCGCTGCGCAGCGTGCCGCCGGCCCCCGGCGTCAGCGTTCCCGCGATGGCGTAGCACTCGACCCCGGCGGGGAGCTCCAGGTTCCCGCGCGAGTCACCGGAGTGCGCGAAGCGATCGCGCCCGTCCCAGTGCTCGTCGAGGACGTTACCGAAGCGCATGTCGGTCACGCCGGCGCTACGGAGCCGGCCGAGCCGCGAGAGCGGAGCGCTGTAGCGGCTGACGCCGAGCAGTACGTCGACCCAGTGGCCGGCGCGCTCCAGTGGCGCGCCGTGGTGTGGCGAGCCCAGAAAGACGAGCTTGCGCAGCTTGCGCCGCCAGGCGTGCCCCGCTTCTTCGCCGACGTGGCAGGCGCTTCGCGCCACGAGCCCGCCCATGCTGTGGCCGACGATCACGAGCTCCTCCACCGGCGCGGGCCACTCGGCGACGAGGCGCTCGAGCAGCTCGGCGAAGGCGCGACCGTTCGTCGAGATGTGCAGCCCGCTGTTGTAGCGAAGGTACACGGGCGTGTACCCGAGATCGTGCGCGAGCGCTGCGCCGTGATCGTGACCCAGGCGCAACCACTGCTGATCGTTCATGCACGAGCCGTGGACCAGGACGAGCAGCTTGCCGCCGGCCTG
>DATIQP010000477.1:0-2475 GCA_035470765.1 Polyangiaceae bacterium
TTGTTCTCGCCCGGGGTGAGCTTCGACATGCCGAAGTCGAGCAGCTTGCAGAAGAACGGGTCGCCGTCCTTGTCGAGCAAGAACACGTTGTCCGGCTTCAGATCGCGGTGCACGATGCCCGCCTCGTGCGCGGTGCCCAGGCCCACGAGGATCTGCGCTGCCACGTGGAGCGTGTCGCGCAGGGGCAGCTTGCCGAGGCGTCGGAGCCGCTGGCCGAGGTCCTCGCCGCGGAGCAGCTCCATGGCGATGAACGGCCGACCCGACTCGCTGCCGGCTTCGAGGATCGAGACGATGTGCGGGCACCTCACCGCGGAGACGGCCTTGGCCTCCCGCGCGAAGCGCCCGGCGATCCGCTCGCGCGACGCCGGATCGGCCACGCTCAGCAGCTTGACCGCGACGGGGTCCCCGCCCGCCGTCGGCCGGGCCTCGTAGACGCCTCCCATCCCGCCCACGCCGAGCAGGCGATCGAGGCGGTACCTACCGCCCAGGACAGTGCCGACCCGCTGCGCGAGCTCGGCCTGCCTCTCGGAGGCGCTCAACTTCTCCAAGCGCCCTCCAGTCTACACCCCCTGCGCAGCGGGGGAGACGGACGTTACAGCTTGGCGACCTGGGCCGACAGACGCGCGATGGTGCGCGAGACCGACTTGGGGTGCACGGCGCCCTTGGTGGCGGCCTTGTCCAGCGACGAGATGGCGACCTTGAGCGCCTTGGCGGCGGCCGCCTTGTCCTTGCCGGCGATGGCCGTGCGGACGCGCTTCACTTGCGTGCGAACGCTGCTCTGGATGGCGCGGTTGCGCGTGGTGCGCGTGATGCGTTGGCGGTTGCGCTTCTCGGCGGACGGATGATTGGCCACGACGGATTCCTCGAAGAAAAGCCGGAAAATGAGCCGTTTTTGCGGCCGTCCGGCGGGGGGACGCGGACTTTAGGCCTTTTTCCCCCATTGTCAACCAACGAGGTCGGCCGCACGCGGCCCGTGCTACGCTGCAGGTGAGAATGTCCGAAGCCGAAGCCACCGCCGCTCCCGGCGGTCGCGTCGTCGGGCGTTACGTGCTCTACGACGAAATCGCCGCGGGAGGGATGGCGACCGTCCACATCGGACGGCTCGTCGGGGCCGTAGGCTTTTCTCGATCCGTCGCGATCAAGCGGCTGCACGCCCAGTTCGCGCACGACCCCGAGTTCGTCAACATGTTCCTCGAGGAGGCGCGGCTGACCTCGCGCATCCGGCACGCGAACGTGGTGCCCGTGCTCGACGTGGAGTCGACACAGTCGGAGCTCTTCCTGGTGATGGAGTTCATCCAGGGCGAGACGCTCTCGCGGCTGACCCGCGTCGACAAGAAGCGCAGCCGCGTCGTCCCGTTGCCGATCGCGCTGGCGATCGCCTGCGATCTGCTCAACGGCCTGCACGCCGCCCACGAGGCCACCGACGAGCGCGGCCAGCCCATGCAGATCGTCCACCGCGACGTCTCCCCGCACAACGTCATGGTGGGGAGCGACGGCATCTCGCGCGTGGTCGACTTCGGCATCGCCAAGGCCGCGTCGAGCTCGCAGTCGACGCGCGACGGCGAGGTGAAGGGCAAGTTCGCCTACATGTCCCCCGAGCAGCTCTCGTCGGTCGCCGTCGATCGGCGGGCGGACATCTTCGCCGCGGCGATCGTCCTCTGGGAGATGCTGACGGGCCGCCGCCTCTTTTCGGCCAACGATCCGGCAGGCATCGTCGGCAAGGTGCTGACCGGCCAGATCCAGCCCCCTAGCGCGCGCATCGGCGGCCTGCCGCCCGCGCTCGACGCGCTCGTGATGAAGGCGCTCGAGCGGGATCGCGGCCGCCGCTTCGCCACCGCGGCCGACATGGCTCGCGCGCTCGAGAACGTGGGCGTGCCTCTCGCGCGCCGCTCGGAGGTGGCGACCTGGGTCAAGCGCATCGCGGGCGACACGCTCAAGCGTCGCGCCAAGCGCCTGGCGGCGATCGAGACGACGGGGTCGTTCCCGGGCGGGGCGGCGGCGATGGCGGTGCCGCTGAGCGGGCCGGTGCTGCCCGAAGGGACGACGACGGGCTCCGAGTCGGGCTTCCGGCCGATCCGCGGCACCGAGGATCCCGACGCGAGCCAGACCCAGGCCCCCATCACCGACGACGACGAGCGTCCGCGGCGCAGCTGGCCGAAGCTCGTCGCGGTCGCCGCGCTCGCCATGGCGGTCGGCGCCGGCGGATTCTTCGTCTGGCGCGCCGGCGGCTGGCAACCCGCGCGCGCGAAGGTGTCGCGCTGGGTGGACGGCATCACGAACCCCGCGTGGAAGGTCACCGAGATGAGAGCGGCAGCAGCCGCCGCATCGGCGGGCCCCTCCGCGGCCCAGGCGAGCGCCTCGGCGAGCGCGCCGGCCGAGGAAGACGACCTGACCTACGGGCTCAACTCGGACGGCAAGCCGACCAAGGCTCAGGCGCGGCCCGGCGGCCGCCCGCGCATCCACCGCCCGCCGCCC
>DATIQP010000478.1:0-14525 GCA_035470765.1 Polyangiaceae bacterium
GGCTGGGCACCGATGCCTCCCGCCTTCACGTGGCGCGCGCTCGCCGACGAGGCTCGCCGGAACGTCGGTGTCGGCGGCGAGGTCGCCGTCGCAGTGGCGCCCCGGATCGAGGCGCCGTTCGTCTTCTGCCCGGCGTCCAACCTCTTCTCCGCGCACGTGTCGCGATGGATCGTCGCGGGCATCCCCGGCTTCGAGATCGCCAAGCACTCCGAGCCGTACGTCCGCCGCGAGCCCGAGCCCGAGCCCACCTCCGCGGCCGCACCCGGCGGCCCCCTCGCGCAGGCCCCCGCGCACGGCCCCTCCCCGGCCGAGCTCGGCATTCCGCCCGCGGTCGTCGTGGCGCCGGCCGCGAAGGACGACCGCCTGACGCTGGCGAAGCGCTACGCGCTTCCGGCAACGCTCCCCGCGCGCGCGCACCCTCCGTCGCGTCACTGGGTGCGCGCCACGCCGCCGCTGCGCTTGCCGCAGTGGGATGCTCCGAACACCTACCGGCTCACGATCGGGCCGCCCTGAGTCGGCGGCGCTCTACTTGACGATCGGGTTGCGCGCGATGAACGGCGCGCGGATGTGCAAGCGGCTCACGCCGAGCACGCGCGGGATCGGCTCGAACGGCGCCGCACGGCGGATCGCGTCCGCGCAGTTGCGATCGAACTCGTCGATGCCGCTCGGCCGCACGGGCGGCCAGGTCACCTTCGCCGAGCCGTCCTCGAAGACGACGAACTCGAGGATGACGGTGCCCTGCTTGAGATCGAGGATCGCGCTGCGCGGGAAGGCGTTCTGCCAGAACGGCTCGATCTTCGCGTGGAGCTTGCGAAAGTACGGCAGAAGGCGCGGATCGCTGGTCTCGAGATCGTAGATGTCGCCGTCGTTGAGACCGAGCGGCGCAGGGTGCGAGCCCTCGTCGGCCAAGCCCCCCGCGCCAGGCGCGCCGCCGCCTCCCGAGCCACCCCTGCCCGCGCCCTCGGGCCCGCCGGAATAGCTTCCGTGCACGATCGAGCGCAGCGCCTGTGCCACGTCCTGCTCGCTGTCGACGTTGTCGCGCGGGCGATCGCGCTCGGTCGCGGCGACGGCGACCGGCCCCTCGGTGACGTCGGGCCGCGCGCGCGACACGTCGGCGGCGAGGTGGTGGTCCTCACCGGGATGCGCGTCGTGCTCGCCGGTGCCCGGGGCCGAGTACGGACTGCCGTCGCGATCGGCCCCGAAATCGCGCTTCGCCCCGCGCTCGTCGCCCTCGTCCTCGAAGGCGGGGCCGACCTTGCCGCCGGCGCGCGCGGCGTCCTGCGATCGCATCGCGCCCCGGCTCGGATCGTCCCGGCTGATCGGGCGCCGCTGCTGAACGTCGCCCCGCCCCGTCGCGATGAACGTGAGCTCCATCGGGTGCGTCGTCATGCGGCGGTCTTCCCAAGACGCTCGGCGGGTGTTGCTGCGGATGCGGTGCATCTGGTCGCGATCGAGGTGGCTCACCGGATCGGGCGAGAGGTGGAGCGCCTCGTCGCGGTCGGACAGGTGCGTCGCCTGCACGGCAGACGCGGGATCGCCCCCGCGCCCGTCGCGGCCGGTATCGAGGCGCTGCACGGTGGCGCCGCCGGTGACCACGGGCTGCGCGCCCACTCGCTCCTCGTCCGCCTCGGAGCGGAGCGTCCCCTCGGCCACGGAGGGCAGCTCGATCGGGATCGGCTCGCGCGGCTGCTGCGCGTGGAGCCGCTCCTCTTCCTCATGCTGATGGCGCAGGTTCACGACGGCCACGACCGTGACGACGCCGATCACCACCCCGTGGACGAGGAGCGACGCCATCCACGTCCAGCCGGCGCGGCGCACGGCAGCGGCACGATCCACCGGTTTTGGCTCGATCAACATCTCGCTCCGAGCTCTCGCCTTCGGCTATCCATCCGCAAGGTGAAGTCTGTAGTCTATACGGCTCTGGCGCCATGACGATGAAGCCCAGCCAAATGGAGGCGAAACTCGAGGTGCTGGACGCACGCCGACTGAAGCTCATCGACACACATTGTCACCTCGACCCCCACTACTTCCCGGGCGGACCGGGGCCGGCGATCGACCGGGCCAGCGCGGCCGGCGTGGCCGGCTTCATGGTGGTGGGCGTGGGGGCCACGCTCGAGCCCGCGCGCAGCGCCGTGGAGCTCGCGGCGGCTCGGCCCGCGAGCATCGCCGCGGCCGTCGGCGTGCACCCGCACGACGCCAACACGCTCGACGACGCGGTCTACGCCGAGCTGCGCGCGCTGGCCGGCAGGCCCGAGGTCGCCGCGGTCGGCGAGATCGGCCTCGACTACCACTACGACCACTCCCCGCGCGAGGTGCAGCGCGCCGCCTTCGCCAGGCTCATCGCGCTCGCGCGCGAGCTCGCCAAGCCGATCGTGGTCCACACTCGCGAGGCCGCCGCCGACACCCTCGCGATCCTCGAGGCGGAGGGCGCGCGCGACGTGGGCGGCATCATCCACTGCTTCAGCGAGGACGAAGCGTTCGCGAGGCGCGCGCTCGACCTCGGCTTCGACCTCTCGTTCTCGGGGATCGTGACCTTCAAGAACGCGCGCGCCGTCCACGAGGTCGCCGCGAGCGCACCTCTCGATCGCATCCACGTCGAGACCGACAGCCCCTACCTCGCACCCGTGCCGATGCGCGGCAAGCCGTGCGAGCCCGCGTACGTCCTCTACACCGCTCGGCGCGTGGCCGAGCTCCGCAAGACCACGCTCGAAGAGCTGGCGCCCGAGCTCGCGCGCAACGCGGAGCGCCGCCTCGGTCGGCGCTTCGTCCCCGAGGGCTGATGACCGGCGAGCCCACGGTGATCCGCGTCTTTTCCCAGCGGCCGGACGCGTGCGTCGACTTCGACGCGTGGCGCCTCAACGCCGAGCGATTCTTCGGGGCGACGCTCGGGCTCGCCGAGCCCGCCACGGCGAACGAGGCGCGCCTGGTGCTCGAGGGCGCGACGCGGCTCGTGCGGGGCCGCCCGCGCGAAGAGGCCGATCTGCGAGACGCGCTGGCGGCCGAGCGGCGCTCGGGCTTCACGGGGATGTACGATCTCGCCCGGCGCTGCGGCTCGGTGTGGACGGTCGAGCGGCAGGGCGCGGGCGATCGCGTGGCGCTGCTCGCCGCCGCGGTGATGGCGAGCGTCATGCTCGGGCCGATCCTCGTGGACGACGAGCTCTTCGGCGTCCGCACGGCGCGATCGAAGCTGGAGCGGCTCGGGAGCGGCTAGAACCCCACGCCGGTCGGCAGGAACTCGGAGTCGTGCTGGCCGAGAGGGATGTCGCGCCGGTAGGAGTGCGGGTGGCCGTGGATGTGTCGCTCCGAGTGGCGCGCGCACCAGTAGGTGCGTCCGCTCGTCTCCTCGCGGACGGCGATGCAGTCCGGGCACGCCGGCTCGATCTCCGGCGCGAGGTTCTCCGGCACCGGACCGGCGACCAGCACCGGGCACGGCGCCTCGGCCTTGATCTTCTCGATCATCGAGTCGCGCAGGATCCCGCGGAGGCTCCGCGCCTTGCTCGCGCCGGCCACGACGAGCGCCGCGCCGATTTCCCCGGCGAGCTTGGCGATCTCGCGCGCCGGCTCACCCGAGCGGACGTGGATGGTCGAGAAGCGCGTGTGGTCGAGGTCGATCGCGGCCGCGCGCTTGGCGACGTCGTCACGGATGCGAAATGCGAGATCATGCATTTGGGTCAGGCTCGTGTTGCGGTCAGCCACATGGATCAGTTGGACCGAGCCGGACTCAGTGCGCTTCACGAAGCGGAGAGCTTCGCTGAGCGCGAAAGCTCCAGACTCCGCGGTGCCGTACGCCACGAGGACGGTGAATGGTTGGTCGTACATGATGCACCTCCTGAGCCGTCTGTATGGAACGTGGCCACTCAGGAGCTTTTCGCAACCGGTCAAAAATCCACAGTGGCAGCGCTAAGCTCGACCGAGCCGCGACCTCGACCACACGAGCAGCCCCGCGCGCACGACCCAGTCGCACGTCGAACCGAGCCACACCCCGGGCAGGCCGAGGCCGAGGACGATCGCGAAGAGCCACGTGCACGAGAGCCGGACGAAGACGGCGCCGACGAAGCTGATGCCGAGCACCGTGCGCGTTCGGCCGGCGCCGCGCAGCGCCTGCCCCATGACGATCGCCACGGCCATGAAGGGCTGCGCGAGCGTGAGGACGGGCACGGCCGACAGGCCTGCGGCGACGACCGCGTGGTCCTTGGTGAAGATCGGCAGCACGAGGGACCGTGCCGCGAGCACGACCACGCCGAGCGAGGTGAGCAAGACCAAGGCGTCGCGCGCCGCGAAGGTGGCCGCACGCTTGGCTTCCTCGGGCCGGCCCGCGCCGAGCTTCTGTGCGACCAGCGACGCGGCCGCGATACCGAAGCCGTCGGCCGACAAGAAGCAGATCGACTCGACGCTGATGAGCGCCTGGTTACCGGCCATGACGGTGTCGCCGAGGCGTCCGATGATGGCGACGTACCCGAGGAAGCCCGCGTGGTAGAGGACACGCTCGAGCAGCGCCGGCCAGCCGATGTGCGCCACGCCGCGCGCCTGGTCCGCGTAGTCGGAGCGGGTCGACGGCGCCGCGACGCGCCTCAGCGAGACGGGCCGATCGCGGCGCGACAGGGCGGCGAGGGCGAGCACGGCTTCGATGGCGAACGTGGCGGCCGTGCTGGCCCCGCAGCCTCGCATGCCCAGTCCCGGTATCCCGAACGCCCCGAGGATGAGGACTCGGTTGAGCCCTATGTGGACCACGTTCGAAAGGATCGCGATGAAGAGCGGCGTCCGCGTGTCGCCCGACGCCTGCAGCGTGGCCGTCGCCATCGCGGCGAGGTAGATCACCGGGGACGCGCCGAGCGTGATGCGCAGGTAATCGCCCGCGTCGCCGAGCACGCCCGCGCTCGCCGCGCGCGCGCCGAGAGGCAGCGCCGCGAGGAGCAGCGGCGAAGCGAGCGCGACGACGGCGCCCGCCGCGAGCGCGTAGCCGAGCGAGACGATGGCCGCGCGGCGCGCCCCTGCCCGGTCTCCCTCGCCGACGAGGCGGCCCACGCGCGCGATCGTTCCCACCTCGAACGCGAGGAAGATCGAGAAGACGCTCCACTCGAGCGGCCCGGCGAGCTGCATCGCCGCGAGAGACGCCGCGTCGTGCTGCCCGAGCATCACGCGGTCGACGACGAAGACGAGCGTCTGCAGCAGCGAATGCGCGATGGCCGGGAGCGCCAGCGCGCGTACCTCGCGGGCGAGCACGCTCAAGCTCTCAGACGACGAGATCGCCGAAGCGGCGGCGGAGCGTCAGGCTGGCCGCGTCGGATGCGCAGCGCGGGCAGTAGCCGAAGCGGCTGGCGAGCTCGTCGATGCACCGCTGGGCGTCGCCGCGGCGGGCGTCGTCGAGGCCCGCGCCCTCGTCCCGCACGAGCAGGACCACGTCGCGCGCGAGCGCGGCGACCTCGGGCCGCTTGCCCTCGTAGATCGCGTCGCGCATCCGCTTGAGGTGCAGCGGAAACACCGTGCCCGCCTCGACCCTCTCGTTCGGGTGCTCGATGGCCCACGCGGCGATGGCGCCGATCATGGCCTGACGCGTCTCGTTCGGGTCGCCCTTGGCGTCGAGCAGCCGCTCGACCTCGCGCATCAGCTTCTCGTCCGGCTCCTCGTACTCGCCGGTGACGCGGTTGCGGATGCGCTCCTTCTTCACCCACACGCTCACGTGCTGGACGTAGCGCTCGAACAGCTCGGCGTACCGCGACTCGTCGACCAGGCCGCTCGCCGCGTAGAGCTCGTGCTCCCAGTCGTCGAGCAGGCGCGACTGCAGCGACTCGAGGAACTGTTTGGTGTCGTGGTAGCCGCCGCCGAGCGGATCTTGCTGGAGCCACTCGAACTCCGTGCGGCGCGTGCAGAGCTGCTCGATCTCCTCGAGCACGGCGATGGGCGAGAGGCACGCGAACTTGGTGGACTGCGCCGCGTCGAGCAAGGCCACGCGCAGCTCGCGCGGGCTCGCTCCGATGCGGCCCTCGTAGATCGGGTAGGCGTCGCTCTCCTCGAAGAGCGCGCCGACGTTGGCGCGGAGCATCTTCTGCGCGTCGGCGTCGAGCCGCTCGGGGACGCGGCCGGTCGCGTAGAGCTCCATCTTCTCGAGCGCGGTGAGGCCGGACACGGCGGCGCCGAGCGCCCGGCCGAACCGGTCGGGGCTGGGCTTGCGCATGCGCGTGAGCACGGCGAACATCGCGCCGATCTCGGTCGCGTGCGGGGCGACGTGCCGGCGCACCTGCGGCGCGACGTGCGCGTCGTAGATGGCCTTCTCCTTCTCGTAGCTGAGAAGGTACGGCGTGCGAATGAGCTCGATGCGGCCGCGGAAGCTCGCGAACTCGGGGTGCTCGCGGAACGCGTCGAGGTGCACCTCGTTGGCGCTCCCGAACATCACGCAGTTGAGCTGCACGTTCTGCTGGGTGAGCGAGACCTCGCCCGTCTCGATGGTGAGCTGCAGGTACTTGAACGTGTCGAGCGGGCGCTTGAGCAGGTCCGAGAACTCGAGAAGGCCTCCCGCCGCGTCGACGAGCTCGCCCTTCACCTCGTAGAGCGTGAGCGCCTGGAGCGACGGCGGCAGCGCGGCAAGCGAGCGATCGGCGGTGAGCTGGCGCTCGGCCGCGTCGATGCTCATCTGCGGGCCGAGCGTGACGGCGCCGACCCGGTAGCGCTGCGAGATGAAGTAGCGCTCGACCTGCACGTGCTTGAGCACCTCGCGGTACGACCCGCGGTACGACGCGAGCAGCGCCTCGAAGACCTGCTGCGCCTTGTGCGAGAGCTGCCCCCGCAGGATCCACTCGGGCGCCGGCTCGAGCTCGTGACCGGTGCGCTTCGCGTACGCTTCGTAGGTGCGCTCGAGCAGCTTGCGGCGCTCGTCGACGGGGACGAGAAAGAGCGGGTGGTCTCGCACCTCGAGGACGATCTTGGAGTCGATCTGGTCGTCGGTGAGGTGGGCGTAGGTCGCGGCGTCCGGGCGCGAGGAGTCGCCGCGGTTGAAGCCGAGCGAGCCGCGAATGGTCTTGTTCGACGGGAAAACCCAGTGGAAGCGGTACAGCGCGCCCTCGTCGAGTTGGCTGTAGTGCTCCATCGCGCGCATCAAGCAGCCGACGAGCGTGCTCTTGGCCGACCCGTTGGGGCCGTGGAGCAAGAGCATGCGGCCCGGCCGGCCCTCGCGCACGAAGTTGGAGAGGGCGCGGTAGATCTCGTCCTGCACCTGCTCCTGGCCGATGAGCGCGCCGCGAGGCAGCGCACTCTTCACGTGCTGCGCGGCCTGCGCCTCCATGTGGTCCTTCTCCCAGGGCAGGTCGAAGAGCCGGTAGCGCGTGTAGGTCCCGAACGGGTACTCGACCGTCGTCTTGCCGAAGTGGTCGAAGACGTCACGCAGGTAGCGGCTCGCGTCGCGGCCGTAGCGAACCGGGTTCTGGGCGAAGAGGTCGAGGTACTCCGAGAACGAGAGCAAGAGGCGCCCGCTCGAAAAGCGGCGCTCAACCTCGTCGGCGACGGCCTCGATCTGCGCGGACAGGGACTTGTCGTCCGTCATGGCGTGGTAAGTAAACCACACCTCGCGCCCGCCCGCTGGCGCCTGATGGCCGTTCGAGTCCGAACTCTCGGCTTCGCCTCGAACCTGCGGCACTCCATTCAGTGCACTGTGACGGGGACGGAGACCTGCGCGGTCTCGAGCATGCAGTTCGCCGCCGAGCACACGCTGAGCTTGAACTGGCCGGCGATGGTCACGCTGCCGGCGTGCGCGGGCTTGAAGCGCAAGGTCATCGTCCCGAGCTTCTCGTTGCTGGGGCTGAGCACGAAGTCGCCGGCGGCCTTCGAGAAGACGTTCTTGCCGCCCGGATCCTTGCCGAGGAACTCCACGCCCGCGGCGTCCGAGGCCTTGAACTTGTAGGGGTATTCCTTGTTGACGTGGAACTCGCCCTGCGCCTCCAGGTGCAGCTCGATCTTGCACTCGCCGTTCGCGTGGCACGCGGGCACGTCGGCGTTGACGACGAAGTTGTTGCCCTTGGCCACCTGACCGGCTCCCGCCGCGCCGCCCCAGAGCATCACCGTCGCAGCCATCCCCGCCAACGTCACGAAGTGCTTCGATCGCATCCCGTCTCTCCTTTTGTGCACCGACTACTTGTGGGGTCGAAACGCAGAGGCGGCAGGGAATACCGAAGTGGCCGCCGGTTGGTTGGACGAAGCGTCCGGACCTGCATTCACACCCGACTCGGCCCCTGCGTCCTGCGGGGTGCCGAGATCGACAGATTTACCCTGCCCCGGCCTCAAGTAAAGCTCCAGCCGGGGAGGCGACGTGACCCACGGCGTGTCGCCCGCAGCGGTGGAGGCACCGAGCATGGATGTCGCACCCTGGTCGGTCACGTCGGACAGCGCGGCAAAGGCCATTCCGGTGGTCGAGGTATCGTCGGCGAGGAGGATGATCCCCTGGTCGCGCGGATCGCGCGTTTTCCAGTGAGTTACGAGGTCTTTGACGTCGATCCGGGTGAGCGGGCGGCCCCCTCCGCTCACGATCGTTCCCGGGGCGCCGGTCTCCTCCCAGCGTGGTTGGCGCTCCCAGCGGATGGATCGTCCGTCCCAGGGATCGATGATCCGCGCAGCGTGAAGCGAGATCGGCTGCGGATCGCTCTCGACGGACTGGGCGCGGTCGAGCAAGACGTACGCCTCGACCACGTCCTCGTCCTGGGCGACCGGCGCGCTGAAACGGAGCAACAGGGCGGCGCCGTCGCCGCGGCGGCCCAAAAGGACGACCGGCGGCACGTCCGACGGGCTGCCGGCGCGCTCGCGCGAGGTGACGTAGGCGACGTCGACCGGCGAGACCACGAGGCGCCTCACCTGGGGCGCGGCGATGGCGGGCGTCCCTTTGTTCGGCTGGCAGCGCCCCGCGATGCACGCCTGGCTCGCGCCGCACTCGGTCATGCTCGCGCAGAGGCGCGGCCGCACGACGCAGGCGAACGGCGTCAGCAACAGGATCATCGCCGTGCCGCAGAGCCACCGTCGCATGCAGCGCACACGGTAGCAGAGTCGCCCCGCTCCCGGGGTGTGGTATCAACGATCACCTTGCCCGAGGCCGCTCCCCTGCTCCGAGTCGTCGACCTGGTGACGAGCTTCCGCACCGACGAAGGGTCTCTGCGCGCCGTCGACGACGCCTCGTTCGAGGTCGCCGCCGGGCAGACGGTGGGCATCGTCGGCGAGAGCGGGTGCGGCAAGAGCGTCACCGCGCTCTCCATCATGCGGCTGCTACCCGAGCCGGCCGGCCACGTGGACGGCGGCAGGATCGAGGTCGAGGGCAAGGATCTGTTGTCGCTCTCCGAGCGCCAGATGCAACAGGTCCGCGGCAACCTCGTCTCGATGATCTTCCAGGAGCCGATGACGAGCCTCAACCCCGTCTACACGGTGGGCGCGCAGATCGTCGAAGCGATCCGGATGCACCAGAACAAGTCGCGCAGGGAGGCGCGCGAGCACGCCATCGAGATGCTCAAGCTCGTCGGCATCCCATCGCCCGAGTCGAACGTCGACAGCTACCCGCACCAGCTCTCGGGAGGCATGCGCCAGCGCGTGATGATCGCGATGGCGCTCGCTTGCAGGCCGAAGCTCCTCATCGCCGACGAGCCCACGACGGCGCTCGACGTGACCATCCAGGCGCAGATCCTCGAGCTCCTGCGCAGGCTGCAGGAGCAGCTCGGCATGGCGGTGCTGCTGATCACGCACGACCTCGGCGTGGTCGCCGAGTACGCGAGCACCGTGGTGGTGATGTACGCAGGGCGGGTGGTGGAGCGCGCGACGGTGAAGGATCTCTTCGCGCAGCCGCGCCACCCCTACACGGTCGGGCTGCTCGGCAGCATGCCGCAGCCGAGCGCGGGCGGCGAGCGCAAGCGGCTCCGCACGATCGAGGGCGTCGTCCCCGATCTGCGCGATCTGCCGCCCGGCTGCCGCTTCGCCGACCGGTGCTCGATGGTGATCGACGCGTGCCGCATGGCGGATCCTCCCCTGCGCGAGGTGGAGCCGGGGCACCTCTCGCGCTGCATCCGCGCGGAAGAGGTAGGCAAGTAGATGCCGAGCGCGTCGAAGAAGCCCATCGAGGAGTCGCAGCCGGCCCTGCCGACCGCGACGCGCCCGCGCACGCTCGTCGCGACCGACAAGCTCACCAAGTACTTCCCGGTCGAGCGGGGCCTGCTCGGCCGGAGCACGAAGTACCTGCGCGCCGTCGAGGACGTGAGCATCCGCGTCCGGCGCGGCGAGACGCTGGGCCTCGTCGGCGAGAGCGGGTGCGGCAAGAGCACGCTCGGCCGCTGCATCCTGCGCCTCATCGAGCCGACGTTCGGGCGCGTGGTCTTCGACGGCCAGGATCTGCTCCCACTCAGCCACGCCGACATGCGGCCGATCCGCCGGCGCATGCAGGTCATCTTCCAGGACCCGTACTCCAGCCTCAACCCGCGCATGACGGTGCGGCAGATCGTCGGCGAGGGGATCCGCGTCTTCGACCTGGCCAAGGCCAAGGGCGAAGAGGAGCACATGGTGCGCGAGCTGCTCCGCAAGGTCGGCCTGCGCCCCGAGCACATCGACCGCTACCCGCACGAGTTCTCCGGCGGCCAGCGCCAGCGCATCGGCATCGCGCGCGCCCTCGCCGTGAAGCCGGACTTCATCGTGTGCGACGAGCCGATCAGCGCGCTCGACGTTTCCATCCAGGCGCAGATCGTCAACCTGCTGCTCGATCTGCAAGACCAGATGGGGCTCTCGTACCTGTTCATCTCGCACGACCTGAAGGTGGTCGAGCACGTCAGCCACCGCGTGGCGGTGATGTACCTCGGCCGCATCGTCGAGCAGGCGCCGGCGGCGATGCTGTACGAGCGGCCACGCCACCCTTACACGCGCGCGCTCCTCGCGGCGGCCCCGGTGGCGGATCCGAAGCGCAAGCGGCTGCGCGTGCTGGTCGAGGGCGACCTCCCCTCGCCCATCGACCCGCCGACGGGGTGCTCGTTCCACCCGCGTTGCCCGCGCGCCATCGCGGGCAAGTGCGACAAGGAGACGCCCCTGCTCGAGGAGATGGGCAGCGGTCACCGCGTCGCGTGCTTCAACCCGCACGACTGACATCTTCTGCTATGTAAGCGGCGCCACATGGGCGTCCCCGAACGCATCGGCCGCTACGAGGTCATCCGTCAGCTCGGCGAGGGCGGAATGGGGCGCGTCTACCTCGCGCGCGACACGGTGCTCGGCCGCGAGGTGGCGGTCAAGGTGCTGCGCGACGACCTGGGGCTGTCTCCCGAGGTCAAGCAGTCGCTCCACGAGCGGATGAAGAACGAGGCGCGCGCCGCAGCCACCGTCCGGCACCCGAACCTCGTCACGCTGCACGACATGGGCGAGGACGAAGACGGGCTGTACCTCGTCTTCGAGTACGTCCAGGGGCCGACGCTGCGCGACAAGCTCGCGAACGGCGCGCTGCCGCCCATCGACGTCGCGCGCATCGCGATGGAGCTCGGCGCCGCCCTCACGACCGCGCACGAGGCGGGCGTCATCCACCGGGACGTCAAGCCGGAGAACATCATCCTGTCTTCGACGGGCGCCGTGCTGACGGACTTCGGCCTCGCGCGGATGCCGGACTCGACCCTCACGACGAAGGGCATGGTGCTCGGCACCGTCGGCTACTCGGCCCCCGAGACGCTCGCGGGCGGCAAGTTCAGCCCCGCGTCCGACCAGTTCTCGCTCGCGGCCACGCTCTACGAGGCGCTGTGCGGCAAGCGCGCCTTCCAGGGCGACGACCTGATCTCGACGGCGGCCATGGTCGCCACCGAAGACCCCAGGCCGCTGCAGGACGTCGTCGCGGGCCGCCCGGTCGCCCCCGGCATGAGCGACACCGAGCTCGACTTCCGCGTGCGCATCATGCTCGGTCGCGCGGACGGGGTCGTCCGGCGCGCGCTTTCGAAGAGCCCCGGCGATCGCTACCCGAGCTGCCGCGTCTTCTGCGAGTCGCTCAGCTCGGCGATCGACGTGCGCGTGTCGAGCGGGTTCCCCGCGCTCTCGGGGTTGCATTCTGCATCCATCGTCCCGAAGGCCACCCGCCGCTGGCAGAACATCTTCGTGGGCGCAGCGCTCACCGTGATCTTGGCGCTCGTGGTGTTCGGCCGCGAGCAGCCGGCGGGCGTGTCGCTGAAGGCCGTGGCGAGCTCGTTCTCGGCGACCATCGCCCCCGAGCACGCGCCGGAGCACGTCCAGCACAACGGGGAGCACCACGCCCGGCCCACCTCGAGCGAGCACCACGAGGCGCCCGCTCAGGCCTCGGCCGACGCGGGGGCCGCCGCCGACGCGCACCAGCTCCCGCAGCCGTTCCTGGAGGTGCCCCCTCCGAACGGTCCCAAGCCCTTCTGAGCATGCGCGCGCGAAGCCTCCTCGTGCTCTCGCTCACGCTGACGACCGCGGCGTTCCCGCTCGCGGGGTGCAAGAAGCTGCTGCGCATCGGCAAGCGGAGTCATCACGGCCGCCACGACGCCGGCAGCTACGTCTACACGGCCCCCTCGATCGCCCCCGTGCCGACGGCGGCGCCGCTCGACGCAGGGCCTCTGGTCGACCCCGCGCAGCAGCGCGCCCTCACGCTCGACGAGGCGAGCTGCGCGACGGGCACGGCGCCCACGGAGTGCAATCTCGCCGGCATCGCCTACGAGGAGGGCAAGGGCGCTCCCCTCGACTACGCCCGAGCGGCGGACCTCTACAAGAAGGCGTGCGACGGCAAGCTGGCCGACGCCTGCAGCAACCTCGGCGCGCTGTACGACGACGGGAAGGGCTTCCCCGCCGACAAGGCGAAGGCGTCCGCCCTCTACGACCAGGCGTGCAAGGCCGGCTCGAGCCGCGGGTGCAACCACCTCGGCCTGCACTACCTCTACGCACTCGGCGGCCGCGCCCAGGACAGCGGCAAAGCGGCGGCTCTGTTCCGCAAGGCGTGCGACGCGCGCGACGCGTACGCGTGCACCAACCTCGGCTACATGTACTGGCGCGGGCTCGGCATCCCCAAGGACAGCAAGCGCGCGGTCGACCTCTACGACAAGGGCTGCACGGGCGGCGACCCGAGCGGGTGTCACAACCTCGGCGTTCAGTACGAAAAGGGCGAAGGCGTCGCCAAGAGCGATGCGGTCGCCGCGGGCTACTACCTGCGCGCGTGCAGCGGCGGCGCGGCGGGCGGGTGCATCAACTACGGCGTCATGCTCGAGAGCGGGCGCGGCGTCCCCTACCCCGACGCGGCGGGCGCGTCCGCGTACTACGAGCGCGGGTGCAGCGCGGGCAAGCCCTCGGGGTGCTACAACCTCGGCCGCCTCTACGAGGGCGGCAAGGGCGTGTCGGTCGACGCGACCCGGGCCAAGGCCCTCTACAAGAAGGCGTGCGACGGCGGCGACGCCGACGGGTGCGCGGGCCTGGGCCGAATGCCCTAACCCGCGGGGGACCGGCGACCTACTCGACGTCGGCGCGCGCTTTCCCTACACTGCTCGGCTCTCAAAATGCAACCCATGGCCACCAATGGGAATGGACCGATGAACGACGTCGGCTCTCTCTCCCACCTTTCGGATCTTTACCGGCAGATGTTCCTCATCCGCCGCCTCGAGGAGGAGGCGGCGCGCGCCTACGCGACCGGGAAGATCGGCGGGTTTCTGCACCTGTACATCGGCCAGGAGGCCGTCGGCGTGGGCGCTTGCGCGGCGATGCAGAAGGACGACTACGTGATCACGACGTACCGCGATCACGGCCTCGCCCTCGCCAAGGGCATGAGCCCGCGCGCGCTGATGGCGGAGCTCTACGGCAAGAAGACCGGCTGCTCGCATGGCCTCGGCGGCTCGATGCACCTGTTCGACGAGGCTCACCACATGCTCGGCGGCTACGGCATCGTAGGCGGGCACATCCCCGTCGCGGCCGGCGTCGCGTTCGCCAACAAGTACAAGGGCAACGGCCGCGTCACGCTCTGCTTCTTCGGTGACGGCGCCGTGAGCATCCAAGGCTTCCACGAGGGCATCTCGCTCGCCGCGCTCTGGAAGCTGCCGATCGTCTTCGTCTGCGAGAACAACGAGTACTCGATGGGCACGCCGCTCGCGCGCACGCTGTCGGTCGAGGACGTCTCGCTCAAGGCGACAGGCTACGGCATACCGCACGACCGCTTCTTCGCCGCCGACGTGCAGGAGGTCGAGCAGCGCCTCGGCGTGGCGATCGAGCGCGCGCGCAAGGAGTCGATGCCGTCGCTGATCGAGGTGCGCACGTACCGCTTCCGCGGTCACTCGATGAGCGATCCGGGCAAGTACCGCTCGGCCGCCGAGCTCGAGGAGCACAAGAAGCGCGACCCGCTGCTGCTCACGCGCCAGAAGCTCGAGGCGGGCGGCGAGAAGGCTCGCGTGGAGGACCTCGAGGCGCAGGTCGAGAAAGAGATCCAGGACGCCATCGAGTTCGCCGAGCAGAGCCCGGAGCCCGACGCCTCCATCCTCGAGCAGACCACGTACTCCGGCCCGTTCGCGTACTAGCCCATGAAGACCCTTCGATATCGTGAA
>DATIQP010000479.1:0-2038 GCA_035470765.1 Polyangiaceae bacterium
CCACCATCGGCTCGACGCAGAAGAGGATCGATGCGCTGAGAAAGAGCGTGAGCGAGTAGAGCGCGACCAAGAATGTTCCTCAGCGTGCCAGCAGCACGGCGTCCTTGTCTTCCCAGAGCACCTTCGAGCCGGGCGCCTCGCGAAGGCCCGCGGCCAGCGCGGGATGCGACTCCTTCGAGACGAGCGCGAGCGGCGCGTCCGGGTACAGCTCGCGGTAACCCCGCCCCGCGAACAAGAAGGTGTCGAGCTCGCGGGCTTGCTTGTCGTCGTAGAGCTCGAAGCGCACGTCGAACTCGACGCGACCGGCAAGCTCGGGGGCGTGCCAGAGCAGCCAGTCGCTGAGCGTGTCGGAGGCGACGACGCGCGCGCCGCCTGGCTCCTTGGCGAGGGCGTCGCGCAGCGGGGCGATGGCCGCGGCGGGGCGGTAGCGCTCGAGCCGGGCGTCCGACGTGAGTCCGAGGCGCACGAGCGCCGCGACGATGGCGAGCGGGCCGAGCATGGCGACGACGCTCGCGACCCGATGGATGACCGGCCCCTCGCGGACCACGGCGAGGCCGTCGAAGAGGACCGGACCGTACGCCGCGAGCGCGAGCCCAAACCAGATCATGTGCCTGCCGGCGCGCAGGCTCGCCACGCCCGCGACGCCGAGGACGATGGCCTGGAAGAGCCCCGGCCCGACCTTGCGGCGGATCCAGACGACGACGAGCGGGGCCACGAAGACGACCAGGATGAGATAGAAGGCCCAGTCGTTCTTGAGCGTGGGTCGCAGCCACTCCACGATGGGGAGCTGCCGGTTCGCGTCCTGCAGGTGGCCGATGCGCGCGAAGTAGCCGGGCAGCTCGCGCGCGTACGGCGAGCAGAACGGCGTCACCGCGGCCACGCCTCCGAGCAGCACGCCGCGGCCGACCCGGCGCGGCGCCCGCGAGCGCACGCCGCCGGCGACGTCGAACAGCGCGCGCAGGCCGACGAGGCCGACGCCGACCACCATCACGCCGTGCAGGTTCGCCCAGAGCGCGAGGATCGGCCAGACGAAGAAGACCTTGTACGAAGGTGCGGCCAGGTCGTCGCCCAGGAGCGCGAGCAGCGCCGCGAACGCCACGAGCGAGAACATCTGCGGCCGCAGGGTGAGGAACGCCCCCTCGACCGCGAACGCGGCCAGCCCGGCGACGAAGACGGCCGCCGCCGACGCCCCGCGCCGCTCCGCGTACCACGCGCAGATCGCCGCCGCCGCCCCCGCGAGCAGCACGTGCAGCGCGATGGCCAGCCTCAGCCCGCCGGCGCGCTCCGCGGCGTAGATCAGCGCCTGTCCGAGCCACTGCTGGTCCACCCACGCCTTGCCCGACGAGACGGCCGTCAGCGCGTCCACGTGAGGCAGCCCGTGCTCCACGACCTCCCGCCCGCACACCAGCGACAGGTAGGCGTCCGTCGACAGCGAGCGATGCGGCGCGATCAGCAGCGCGACGACGACGACGCTCGCCACGGCGATCCATGCTCGCCGCTTCTCTGCCGCCATGAGCGCCAAGTTATCATGAAAGGAGGGTGGCCCTGTCGGCCCCGCGCTATCCGGCATGCCGCTCGCCGCCATCGGGGAGGGTGGCCCGTCGAGCCGGAGCCTCGTCGATGCGCACGAGCCCGCAGCGCCTCCAGCCCGTCGCGCGGCGCCGCAGGTCCACCAGAAGGGACGACGAGACAGAGACGGAGACGGAGTCTGCTTAAACGCGAAGCGCCCGCGTGCTGCGTGCACGGGGCGCTTCGCTCGCGGGGCGGTGGGAGGATGCCGCCCCGCTCTGCTCTGGGGTCAGGCGTTCTCTTCGAACTCCGCGTCGATGACCTGGCCTTCTTTCTTGCCGCCCTCGCCACCGCCTGCGGCTCCACCGCCGTCGCCGCCGGGAGGCGGGCCGCCGGGACCGCCGGGACCGCCGGGGCCCGCGGCGCCGTACATCACGCTCGCCATGCGGTGGGCCTCCTTCTCGAGGCTGGCCATCACGCTCTGCACCTTCTCGTCGTCCTGCTTCTCGACGGCCTCGCGGCCCTCCTT
>DATIQP010000480.1:0-1692 GCA_035470765.1 Polyangiaceae bacterium
CCGCGCGATGATGATCGCCTACGGCCGCACCGAGCTCGAGAGCTACGTCGAGCAGGCCGTCGAGGTCGCGCGGGACACCGGCGCGTCGACGATCCTGGTCGACGAGGTCCTCAAGGACGCCATCGAGGTCGACGTCGACTGCGTGGCCGACGGCAAGCACGCGGTCATCGGCGGCGTGATGCAGCACATCGAGGAGGCCGGCATCCACTCCGGCGACTCGACGAGCGTCTTGCCGCCGCACTCCCTCTCGCCGGAGCTCGTGCTCTCGATCGAGGAGCAGACGCGCATGCTCGCGCTCGAGCTCGGCGTCGTGGGGCTCATGAACGTGCAGTTCGCCATCAAGGGCGGCGAGGTCTACGTCCTCGAGGTGAACCCGCGCGCGAGCCGCACGGTGCCGTTCGTCTCCAAGGCCACCGGCCGCCCGCTCGCAAAGATCGCGGCCAAGCTCATGGTCGGCAAGACGCTGGACGAGCTCGGCGTGCGCGACGCGTTCCTCCCGCGGCACGTGGCCGTCAAGGAGAGCGTCTTCCCGTTCTCGAAGTTCCCCGGGGTCGACACCATCCTCGGCCCCGAGATGCGATCCACGGGCGAGGTGATGGGCATCGCCGACACGTTCGCGCGGGCGTTCGGCAAGGCGCTGCTCGCGAGCGGCATCCCGATCGAGCTGCCGAGCGGAGAGCCCGGCGCACCGAAGCGGCGCGCGTTCATCAGCGTGAAGGACGAGGACAAGCCCGTGGCCGTCCACATCGCGCGGCGGCTCTACGCGCTCGGCTTCGAGATCTGCGCGACGCGCGGCACCGCCGCGGCGCTCTCTCGCGCGCGCATTCCGGTGCAGGCGATCAACAAGGTCAACGAGGGGGCCCCGCACGTCGTCGACGAGATCCGCAGCGGCACCATCGGCGTCGTCGTCAACACGACCATCGGCGCCAAGGAGGTGCGCGACAGCTACTCGCTGCGCCGCCAGACGCTGCTCTCCAACGTGCCCTACTTCACGACCATCGCGGCGGCGCTCGCCGCCTGCGACGCGCTCGAGGCGACGCGCGGCGACTCGCGCGTGCTGGTGAAGTCGCTGCAAGAGTGGGCCAAGGGCTGATCGCCGGAGTGAATGTCGATCACTGCGCGCTGCGGAGGTCCGCCGCGCGGAAGCGCCACCAGACGACGTGAGGCTGGTCGGGGGGCCGGAACAGGCAGCCGAGATCGCCGTCTTGCGAGGCCAAGAACACGACGCTGCCCGGGTGATTCGACGCGTACGTCGCCGCGGCGCGGTGGCGCGTGCCCCGGCTGCTCAGATCGAAGGGATGGACGTTGGCCGCCTCGACGTCGAAGGCCTCGACCACGGCCGCGCGCGCCCCGTCGACGGGCAGGATGATCCCGAACCCCGTGAGCGCGAGCGAGCGATCGAGCAGCGTCGCGCCGTCCAGCGCGGTGAGCGCCCCCAGCTCTCCGACCGTGTGCTGGATCTCCGCCTGGAGCGTGCCCGCGAGGAGCAGGTCTTGCTCCTGCTCCGCCGCGCTGGCGAGCGCGGCGCGTGATCGCAGCTCGTGCAGGCGAAGCAGCATCGCGGCGAGGGAAACGTCCGGGAAGGTCCGGTAGCCGGTCTCGCCAGGGATCTCCTCGTGTTCGTGCACGTTGCACACCAGGATCCCGCCGGAGCCGTGCGCGCTGAGCTTGCCGACGAGCTGCCTGACGATC
>DATIQP010000481.1:0-5874 GCA_035470765.1 Polyangiaceae bacterium
GTCGGCGCGTACTGCCAGTCGACGTAGCCGCGCACCTTCTTGTAGGCGTGGCGGATTCCCACGGAGTAGACGAGCGTGTCGCCGAAGTCGGCGGCGGGGTCGTCGCCGTTGACGTGCGCCGGCGAATCTCCGTGACGGTCCTTGTAGGTCGACCAGTTCATCCACGTCAGCTGCGCGCCGACGCCCATCGTGTAGTGCGCCTGCTTGATCAGGTCCGCCTCCACGCCGAGTGAGGCGCGCCACGGCATGTAGTCGTGCTCCTCGCGGCGCGTGGTGCTCGAGACGACGCCGTCCGGCAGCGTGGCCTGGATCTGGGTGTCGATGACGAACGACTGCGGCGCGTGCAGCACCGCCCCGACCCGCACGCGATCGGTCGGCGTCCAGTAGACGCCCGCGTGTGGGGAGATCGCGGCGGTCACGCCGATGGTGTTGTTGAGGAGCATCTGGCTGTAGTCGGTCGACGCCGCGACGTACGACGCGCTCGTCGCCGAGTTCTCGAGGCCGAGCGTCGCCCCGATGCCGAGCGAGAGCGACGGCAGCAGCCGGAAGCTCCCCCCGATGGCGATGGACAGCGCCATGAGCCGATCGCCGTAGAGCTCGGGGTGGAGGCTGTTCGTGAAGACCTGCTCCCGCTCGTCGTTGTAGAAGCTGCTCGCCGTCGTGAGGTTCGCGAGCGGCACCGCCAGGTACAGCCCGATGCTGAAGCGGTTCTTGATCAGGTGCTTCAACCCGCCGATGATGAGGTACGGGTGCGTCTGCCCGCTCGAGCCCTGACCCTGTCGCGGGCGCGCGGGAAAAGCTGGAGCGGGGCACTGCCCCGGCTTGGTGCCCTCGTCGCAGCCCTGCTCGAGCCACTGGGTCGGCACGGTCGTGTTGGGGATGGACAGGGAGTCGCGCGAGCCGATGGCGAGCGGCACGTCGTGCCCGGCGGGTCGGCCGTCGAGCGTCATCGAGATCTGCTCGGTCAGGACGGCGAGGCCGACGTCGAGGCGTTCTTCGGCGTCCTCGAGCATCGCGGGGTTGAAGTATGCGGACGCCGAGCTCGGATCGCTGACCGAGAAGTTGAAGCCGCTCGTGCTCCCCGTGGGGCCGAGGGTCTCGAACAGCGGCGTCGCGTGGGCCGCGCTCGCGAAGGACAGCGTGGCGAGGCAGGCGAGGGTCTTGGTGCTCGGCTTCATGGATGGGATGGGTCGTGAGGGAGCGCATCGCGCGCGTTGGCGCAGCTCTGGAGGTCAGCCGAGACGTCCTCGCCGGGGTTGCGCACCACGACCGCCGCGACGCGCGGGCTCTGGAGCGACGTGCCGAGGAAGTGCATCGTGAGGCGTGGCAAGAGCGCCGGGTCGGTGTGACCCGCCGTCGTGAGGAGCGCGCACGCGGTGCACTGGGTCACGGACAGGACGTTCTCCTGGAGATCCCAGTGGCCCGAGCTCACCACGTCGATGGCGTTCTTCGGCACCGGTTGGCCCGGCAGCGACGCGTACTCCTTGAAATCGCGCTGCACGGAGTTGCGGATGCCTCCCGTGGCGCCCTCGATGTCGAACGCCGCCCCGGCCAGCCCGTCCCCGTCGCTGTCCACCGCGCCCGTGAGGTGCTGGCCCGTCGGGTGGAGGGGGTCGTCCTCGTACGGGAGGGTCGGGAGAGTGGCGAGGTCGGGCTTGGTCGAGAAGTCGGCCGGCAGCAGCAGCGTCTCGTCGCCGCCGCGGACCCGGTAGAAGCGATCGAAGCCGAACGTGCAGCCGTCGGCCGTCTCGACGAACGTCCCCTTGCGAGGGCCGTGCTTGCCGCCAGGGGACGGGTCGTTGGCGTACAGCAGGCCCTTCAGCGAGCCGGCCGTGAGCACGACCGTCGCGCTGCCGGTCACCATGACGCCGCAGTGGAGCGCCTGCTCGACCTGGAAGTCGGTCCCCGACTGCGAGAGCCGGTACAACCACCAGGTGCTCGCCGTCTGGACTTCGTTGAGGATGGAGTCGCGCACGTAGTCGTTCTCGCGCGCGACCCACCAGCCGTTGAGATCGCACGCCAGCGTCTTGTGAGCGCCCGTGCAGTCCGGCCCGGTCCCGTCGATCCCGTCGCCGCACGGGTAGAAACATGCATTTTGCACGCACTGCCAGCCGGGCGTGACCTTGCACTGCGTGCACCCGGGGCTCGCGACGTCGCAGTCCTCGGTCGGCCCGACGATCCCGTCGCCGCAGACGTCTCCGGTGCTGGGGGACGGCAGCACGACGTCCTTCGTGCACGCGGTGCCCGCGCACACGACCACAGAAGCGAAGAACCCGACCCCGCACCGCCAGCTCACGGGGCGCATCGGAGCAGGCCCCGCGTTTCGATGCAAGCACCTTGGCGCGCGCCGTGCATCCCGGAGGCGGACCCTTGCGCGCGCCCGCGGTGCGCGTGAGGCTCACCGAGCGGAGCGTGGGAATGCCGACCAACAGCAACCCTCGCGGCGCGAGCCGCGGAGCGTCGGAGGAGTAGCGGCAAGGCCTGCAGCCGACCCGCAGCGTTTTCGTCATGCGCGCCATGGTTCTCGACAACCCGGGACCGGTCGACCGGGCCCCGCTCCACGGGGAGACCCTGGGCGACGTCGAGCCCGCGGCGGGGGAGCTCTTGCTGCGCGTGGCGTGCTGCGGCGTGTGCCGGACCGATCTGCAGCTCTGCGAGGGCGATCTCGAGCTGCACGCGCGACCGATCGTGCCCGGTCACCAGATCGTCGGGCACGTGCTCCGCGCGGGCGAGGGCGTCACGCGATTCCGGGTCGGCGATCGCGTCGGCGTCGGCTGGCTCGCGGGCGCGTGCGGCCGGTGCGCGCGCTGCCTGGAGGGTCGGGAGAACCTCTGCGCCTCGGCGACGTTCACGGGCTGGGATCGCCACGGCGGCTACGCGACGCACGCGATCGTGCGCGAGCATGTCGCGTTCGCGATCCCGGAGCGCTTCGGCGACCTCGAGGCCGCGCCCCTCCTGTGCGGCGGCGTGATCGGCTACCGCTCCCTGCGGCGCAGCGGGATCCGCGCGGGCCAGCGTCTCGGCCTCTTCGGCTTCGGCGCGTCGGCGCTGCTCACCATCCAGGTCGCCGTGCACTGGGGCTGCCGCGTCTTCGTCTGCACCCGCTCCGAGGCCGAGCAGGCGCGGGCGCGCTCGCTGGGGGCGGAGTGGGCAGGCGGCTACGGCGAGGGCCCGCCCGAGCCGCTCGACGCCGCCGTGACGTTCGCCCCCGCGGGCGAGGTCGTGATCGCCGCGCTGCGCGCGCTCGACCGGGGCGGCACCGTGGCCGTCAACGCGATCCACCTCGATCGCATCCCGGAGTTTTCGTACGAGAAGCTCTGGTGGGAGCGCGCGCTCGTCAGCGTCGCGAACTACACGCGCCGCGACGCCGAGGAGTTCCTCGCGCTCGCCGCGGAGATCCCGGTGCGCACCGTCACCGAGACCCATCCATTGCAGAATGCAAACATCGCGCTGCGCCGGCTCCGCCGGGGGGAGACGGAGGGCGCGGCCGTTCTCGTCCCCACATGAGCGGCGGGCTGTCGTCCGCGGTGGCCGCCGCCCGGCTCGCGGAGGACGGGCCGAACGAGCCGCTCGTCCACGAGCGCAAGGGCGTGCTGCGCCGCGTGCTCGCCCGCTTCGTGAACCCGCTCGTCGCCATCCTGCTCGTGGCGGCGGCCGCCGCGGCCTTCCTCGGCGACGTGGCGAACGCGGCCATCATCACCCTCGTGGTGGCGCTGAGCGCGGTGCTCGAGGCCGTACAGACGCGCCGCTCGGAGAACGCGGCCCACGCGCTCCAGGCCCGGGTCGCGCCGAGCGCGTGGGCCCTCCGTGACGGAGCCTTCGCGCGCGTGCCGCGCCGCGAGCTCGTGCGAGGCGATGTGGTGCGGCTCGCCGCGGGCGACATGGTGCCGGCCGACGCGCGCCTGTTCGAGAGCAAGGACCTGCACCTGCACGAGGCCGCGCTCACCGGCGAGTCGCTGCCCGTCGAGAAGTCGGCGCAGGCCTTGGACCCCGAGGCGCGCGCCATCTTCATGGGGACCTCGGTGGTGAGCGGCACCGCGAAGGCCGAGGTCGTCGCGACCGGGTCCCGGACGCGCTTCGGCGCGCTGGCGAAGGCGCTCGCCGCGCGCCCCACGACGACGGCGTTCGACCGCGGCATCGCCGACTTCGGCACGTTCATCATGCGGACGGTCGTGTTCCTGGTGCTGTTCGTCGTCGTCGCGAGCGCGGCGCGGAGAGAGCCGCCGCTCGAGTCCGTGCTCTTCGCCGTGGCGCTCGCCGTCGGGCTCACGCCCGAGTTCTTGCCCATGATCACTTCGGTGACGCTGGCGCGAGGCGCGGTGCGGATGGCCCGGCGCAAGGTCATCGTCAAGAACCTGGCCGCGATCCAGAATCTTGGCAGCATCGACGTGCTGTGCAGCGACAAGACAGGGACGCTGACGGCCGGCACGCTGGAGCTCGAGCGAGTCGTCGATCCGCTCGGCGCCGACTCGGAGCGGCCGCTCGACCTCGCCGGGCTGTGCAGCGCGTTCGAGACGGGCATCGAGAACCCGCTCGACGCGGCCACGCTGAAGCGTCTGGACATCGCGCCGGTGGAGGCGGGCAAGCTCGAGTGCCCGCGCGAGGCGCTGAGAGGTTTCGAGAAGCTCGACGAGGTGCCGTTCGACTTCGAGCGCCGGCGCATGAGCGTGCTCGTCCGCCGCGGGCGAGACGGCAGCACGGAGCAATGGCTCGTGTGCAAGGGCGCGCCCGAGAGCGTGCTGTCGATCTGCACGCGCGTGGAGCAATCGGGCGCCCCGGTCGCGATGGACCGCGAGCTCGCCGCTCGTTGCGCCGAGACCGCGAAGGAGCTCGGCCGGCGCGGCTTCCGCGTCCTCGCGGTGTGCTGGCGCGAGTGCCCGGGGAGCGGCGGCTTCGCGCGCGACGAGCACGACATGACGCTCGCCGGGTTCCTCGCCTTCGCGGATCCGCCGCGCGAGGACGCCGCCGAGGTGCTTGCCGCGCTGGCCGCCGAGGGCATCGTCGTCAAGGTGCTCACCGGCGACAGCGACGCGGTCGCGTCCCACGTCTACGAGCGCGTCATGGGCCGCCCGCCGCGCCTGCTCCTCGGCGCCGACATCGAGCGCGCCACGGACGTCGCCCTCGACGTGCTCGTCGAGCGCACCGACGTCTTCGCGCGCGTCTCGCCGGCCCAGAAGACGAGGGTCGTCCGCCTCTTGCGCGGTCGAGGCCACGCCGTGGGCTACCTCGGCGACGGGATCAACGACGCCCCTTCGCTCCGCGCCGCCGACGTCGGCATCTCGGTGGACGGAGCCGTCGACGTGGCCAAGGATGCCGCCGACGTCATCCTGCTCGAGCACGACCTGCGCGTGCTCATGGCGGGCGTCCTCGAGGGCCGCGCGGCGTTCGGCAACGTCATGAAGTACCTCTTGATGGGCACGAGCTCCGCGTTCGGCAACATGTTCAGCATGGCGGGCGCGTCGGCGTTCTTGCCGTTCTTGCCGATGCTCCCGACGCAGATCCTGCTCAACAACTTCCTGTACGACCTCGCGCAGGTCACCATCCCCACCGACAGGGTCGACGAGAGCTTCCTCCAGAAGCCACGCCGCTGGGACATCGGCCTCGTGCGGCGCTTCATGATCTACGTCGGCCCCATCAGCTCGGTCTTCGATTTCCTGACCTTCTACGTCATGCTCCACGTCTTCCGCGCGTCACCGCAGCTCTTTCGCACGGGCTGGTTCGTCGAATCGCTCGCCACCCAGACGCTCGTCATCTTCGTCATCCGCACCTTCGGCAGCGCCGTGCGCAGCAGGCCGAGCCGCGCGCTCGCCGTCACGACGCTCGCGATCGTCGCGCTCGGCGTCGCGCTGCCGGTCTCGCCGCTCGGACCGATCC
>DATIQP010000482.1:0-2159 GCA_035470765.1 Polyangiaceae bacterium
TCGGACATGACCGGGGCCGCGCCTGCGGCGCGAGGAATCGAGTAGCGTGGCGACCCGGCGGGAACCGAATACATGCAATCTGCATACAAGTGGGCTTGGTTGGGCGCCGCCCTTCAAGGGCCCAAGGCCTTCGACGTGCTCGCCCAGTGCGGCTCGGACGCGGCCACGCTCCGCGAGCTCGGGAGCTTCCACTTCCGCGACGCCGTCGTCGCCAACGTCAAGTGCACCGTCGCCCGCACGGGCTACACCGGCGAGGACGGCGTCGAGATCTTCTGCGCCTGGGACGACGCGCCCGCGCTTTGGCGACACCTGATGGAGGCGGGCAAGGACATCGGGATCAAGCCCGCCGGCCTCGGCGCGCGCGACACGCTCCGTCTCGAGGCGCGCCTCTCGCTCTACGGCAACGACATCGACGAGACCACCAACCCCATCGAGGCGGGCCTCGGCTGGGTGGTCAAGATGCAGAAGGACGACTTCGTCGGACGCGCGGCGCTCGAGAAGGTCAAGGCCGGACCGCTTCCCCGCAAGCTGGTCGGCTTCGAGATGCTCGGCAAGGGCATCGCCCGCCATGGCTACCCGCTGCAAGACGCGACGGGCAAGGTGGTCGGCGTGTGCACGAGCGGAAGCCCCTGCCCCACCATCGGCAAGAACGTCGGGCTCGGCTACTTGCCGACGGCGATGACCGAGGTGGGGACGAAGTTCTTGGTGGACTGCCGCGGCAAGGCGATCGAGGCCGTGGTGGTGCCGGTGCCGTTCTACAAGCGCAAGTAGCCGCCTCCGCCTCCGCCCCCGTCTTCACCCCACCCCCGCGCGCTCATCCGCCCACTCCCCCATCGCCCTCCGCGCGACACTCCCCACCACCCTCCCCCCACTCACGAACACCTCCGCAGCCAGCGCCCGCCCGTTGTAGCGGCTCGCCATCGTGTAGCCGTACGCCCCCGCGTCGAGCAGCGCGACGTGATCGAAGCCGCCGTCCGGCAAGAGGTGCTCGCCGAAGTCGTCCGCGCTCTCGCACACCGGCCCGACGACACGCCACGGCGAAAGCGGCGCGGCCGCCTCCGGCATCCCGAGCGGCACGACGCGGTGCTTGGCCTGGTACAGCGCCGGCCGGATGAGGTCGTTCATGCCCGCGTCGATCATCAGCCAGCGATCCTGCGGCCGCGCCCGCGACACCTTCCGCTGGATGACGCGCGCCACGAGGACGCCGTGCGCGGCGACGAGGCAGCGGCCCGGCTCGACGTGCAACGCCAGATCGTCCTGCCCCTCCTGCCTCATCACCTCGAGCGCCGCGCGCACGAAGTCGGCCGCGGGCGCCGCGGGCGACTGCCCGGTGTAGTCGACGCCGAAGCCGCCGCCCGTATCCAGGAACTCGAGCGGGCGCGAAGCCCGCACTCCCTTCGCGATCCCGCAGAGGATCCGCGCCGCGGTGACGTACGGATCGACCCGGAAGAACTGCGAGCCGACGTGGCTCGAGAGACCGCACAACGCGATGTTCTTCGCGGCGTCGACCTCGGCGAGCGCGAAGCCGAGGTCGTCCTTGGCGATGCCGAACTTTGCCTCGTCGTGGCCCGTCGCGACGTGGGCGTGCGTGCCCAGCTCCTCGAACGACACGCCCGGGTTGATCCGCAGGGCCACCCGCGCGACGCGGCCCGCCGCGCGCGCTCGCGCGTCGATCCGCGGGAGCTCCTCGATGCTCTCGGCCTGGATGGCGCGGATGCCGCGCTCGCCGCAACCGATCGCCGCGTCCAGCTCCTCGTCGGCCTTCGCGACGCCGCTGTAGACGACGCGGTCCGGATCGATGCCGCACCTGAGCGCCAGCAGCAGCTCGGCGCCGGTGACGACGTCGGCGCCGCACGCGCGCGCGGAGGCGGCAACGATCGCACGCACGATGGGCCCCGCGCTGTTCGCCTTGACCGCGTAAAATACGTTGCCCGCGCGCGCGCCGAAGGCCGCCACGACGGCCGAGGCGTCACGCTGCATCGCGTCGAGATCGTAGACGTACGCCGGCGTACCGGCGCCCGCTTCCTCGAGCGCGCGTAGCACGTCGAACCATCGCGGCGCCAGCCGCGGAGCAGCCGACGAGAGAGGCCCAGGCATCTTCAGGAGGAATTGGTACTACTTTGCCTCTGCGCGCGGCGCTTTTTTTTGGCATGCTGGGC
>DATIQP010000483.1:0-4223 GCA_035470765.1 Polyangiaceae bacterium
TTCGCCTCAACCGGCTCTACGCGTTCCTCGGCTCGCGCGTCTCGAGCGTCTTCGTCCTGCCGTGGATCGTCCTCTGCGAGGTGCAGCTCGCGCACCGCGTGCGCACGGGTAGCTTCCTCGCGCTGACGAAGAGCGACGTGCTCGACAAGGCGCGCGACTTCCTGCTCGACTGGTTCCTCGGGACGCTGCCGGTCGGCGGCGCGCTCGCGGCCCTCTTCGCGACCGCGGCGTACGCGTGGGCGAGGCGCCGCGCGAGCCGAGCCGTCACGGTCCCTTCTCCTTAGGCGCAGGCCGTCTCGACGTCGGCCACCGCCTTGGGGATGTCGCCCGTGAGGTTCTGCGGCCCTTCGGGGGTGACGAGGATGTCGTCCTCGATGCGGACACCGATGCCGCGCCACTTCGCGTCGACCTTGGCACAGTCTCGCGCGATGTAGACGCCCGGCTCGACGGTGAGCACCATGCCGCTCTCGAGCAGCCGCGGCTTGTTGTCGAGGTAGTACGAGCCGACGTCGTGCACATCCATGCCGAGCCAGTGGCTCGTCCGGTGCATGTAGAAGGGCTTGAAGGCCTCGGTCTCGATGAGCTCGTCGACCTCGCCCTGGAGGATGCCGAGGTCGCGCAGCCCGCGCGTGATCACCTCGACGCTCTTCTTGTGCACCTCTTCGATGGTGGCGCCGACGCGCGTGGCCTCGATGCCGGCGAGCTGCGAGTCGAGCACGATCTGGTAGATGGCGCGCTGCTCGGGCGTGAACTTGCCGCTCACGGGGAAGGTGCGCGTCACGTCGCTGGCGTAGTAGCCGTACTCGCACCCCGCGTCGATCAGCAGCAGGTCGTTGTCCTCCATCCGGCGGTTGTTGGTGCGGTAGTGGAGCACGGTCGCGTTGGCGCCCGAGCCGACGATGCTGCCGTACGCCGGCCGCTCCGAGCCGTTCTTGCGGAACGTCTCGAGGAGCAGCGCCTCGACCTCGTACTCGAACATGCCGGGCCGCGCGGCGGCCATCGCCCTCAGGTGCGCGTCGCGCGTGATGCGCGCCGCGGTGCGCATCGCTTCGAGGTCCTCGGAGCCCTTGAGCAGCCGCATCTCGTGCAGGATGGCGGCCGGGTCGGAGATCTCGGTGGGCCAGTAGACGCCGGTGCGCGCGCGCCGCCGCGTCTGCTCGAGCGCCTCGAGCACGCGGTCGTCGAAGGCGCGGTCGCGGCCGAGCCTGTAGAAGAGGCGCCGGCGGTTGCCGAGCAGCTTGGGCAGCTCCGATTCGAGCTTGTCGATCGTGAACGCCTCGTCCGCGCCGAACTCGGCCTTCGCGCCGTCGACGCCGGCGCGCGGGCCGTCCCACACCTCGCGGTCCGGGTCGCGCGGGCGGACGAACAACACGGCCTTGCGCTCGGGGACGAGGAGCACCATCACGCTCTGCGGCTCGTCGAAGCCGGTGAGATAGAAGAGGTCCGAGTCCTGCCGGTATTCGTGCTCGACGTCGTTGTTGCGGACGTACGTCGGAGCCGCCGCGAGCACGGCGATGGCCGGCTCGCCGCGAGCGCCGATGGCGTCCATCACGTGCGCGCGACGGCGGGCGTAGAGCTCCTGGTGACAGGCGTGCATCACCCTTTTGTGTTGGGAGGCGCCCCCGCCGTCAAGCCCTAACACTCGGGGGCCGGGCTCGAGCGTCGGCCGGAGCAAAAGTTGGCCCATCCGGGGAGGGTCCCGGACAATTCGCGCATGGATCGCTCTTCCCCGTCCGAGTCCGCACTCTCGCCTTGCTCGAGCGTGCGGCACTCCTCCCCGTCGGAGTCCGAACTCTCGCTTCGCTCGAGCGTGCGGCACTCCCTCGAAGACCGCCGGCGCCGCCGCAGCATCGACCCCTTGGTAGCCCTCCACTATCAGCTCTCCTCGGCGCGCAAAGAAGGCGCGATCGACACGATCGTCGTCGCCGACGGCGAGGGCGTGGTCGTCGCGGGAGCGGGGTCGTGGGCGGCCTGCGAGGAGCTCGCCGCCTTCGCGCCGCTCATCGCGCGAGGCGAGCCGCTGCTCGGCCACGAGAAGGTCACCGTCCGGAGCGTGGACATCGGCGGCGACCACGTGCTGCTCTGTGTCCGCGCGGCGCAGTCGACCGAAGAGCTCGGCGTCGTCCGCGAGGCCGCGATCGAGCGCGCGGTGGTCGGCGTGTGCCGCATCCTGCAGGCGGCGTGACGTGCAGTGACGCGAGAGCATTGTCGCCTCGCTGCACGCAGACCCCACAAATCCGCATGATCCCGCGAGATGCGCCTTGCGCGAGCAAGGGCGCCCCGGTACGAGATCTCGCCCCGCCGTGAAATGCCCGGCGAGGGCGTGCGCGTCACGCTCGGCGGAGCGGCGTCGCGCTGGAGGTCTTCATGCGTCTTTCGATCTTGGCTTGTGCCTTTGCGATGGTAATGGCGGGCGGCGTGCTCGCGTGCGGCGGCGGGACGATGGAGCAGACCGACGGCGGTGACGACGCCGGCGCGGACGTCGTCGCCGACGACGTCATGGACGCCAGCGTCGCCTACCCGGCCGATCACACTCCCCTCCCGCTGGTCGACTACAACGGCGGCCGCGTCATCGCGAACCCGAAGGTGGTCACCATCACCTTCTCGAACGACGACGCGACCATGGTGACGCGCCTTCAGCAGTTCGGCGACACGATCACCTCGACGCCATGGTGGTCGTCGATCACGGCGGAGTACTGCCAGCAGCCGGGCAGCAAGCCCTGCATCGGCCCCGGCACGGGCGGCGGCCACGTCGTCATCGCGGACCCGCCCGCGGCGAGCTACACCGATTCTTCGCAAGGCGGCGCGAGCTCGATCCAGGACTTCATCAAGCAACACGTCACGGGGACCTCCACCGGCGACGCGGGCGCGGGCGACGCGGGCGACGGCGGCGAGGGCGGCGCGGCCGCGCCGGACTTCCCGGTTCCCGACGACAACACGCTCTACGCGATCTACTTCCCCGCAGGCGTGAGCATCGACCTCGACGGCTCGGGCAGCTGCAACACCTTCGGCGCGTACCACAACACCGTCATGTTGCCGAACGCCACCAACCAGCTCATCCCGGTCGCGTACGCGATCATCCCGCGCTGCGACGTGAAGGAGGCCGTCACGACGGTCTCGGCGAGCCACGAGATCGCCGAAGCCGCGACGGATCCCGACATCGGCGTGGGCCAGGTCGGCTACTACATGCTCAATCAGCTCTGGGCGTTCGCCGGAGGCGAGGTTGGCGACCTGTGCGTCAGCTTCACCGGCAACAGCGACACGGTCGTCGAGAGCACGTTCACCGTGCAGCGGAGCTGGTCGAACCTGAGCGCGAAGGCGAGCCACGACCCGTGCGTGCCCATCCCGAGCGGCGACGTGTACTTCAACTCGGCTCCGCGCATGCAGCACATCGTCCTGCCGAAGGTGGGCGCGACGGCGGTGATCGACATCGACGCTTTCTCCGACGCTCCCACCGCCGACTGGACGCTCTCCGCCGTCGATTTCGCGGCCTTCCAGGGCCAGACGCCGCAGCTGGGCTTCTCCTTCGACACGACGACCGCCAACAACGGGACGCACGTGCAGCTCACGGTCACCGAGACGTCCGCCATCTCGGGAGGCCAGGACGGCTTCGTCATCCTCTCCACGCAAGGCCAGATGCGGCACACCTGGCCGGTGCTCGTCACCACGAAGTGAGCGTGCAACCGACGGACACCACAGCGGCGCAAGGGGCGGAGCAGACGACGGTCCGCTGCGACCACGCCGAGCGCTGCGGAGGGTGTCCGGCGATCCACCTGCCCTACGCGGATCAGCTCTCGCTCAAGCGGGGCCGCGTCGTGTCGGCCTTCGCGCGCTACCCGTCCCTCGAGCTCGTGTACGCCGACCCGGTCCTGCCGGCGGATCCCGTGCGGGCGTACCGGACGCGCGCCAAGCTCATGGTCGCCCCTCCGGGCGTCGTCGGCCTTTTCGCCAAGGGCGGCGGTCACGAGGTCGTCGACGTACCCGGCTGCCAGGTCCTCTCCCCGGTGCTGGCCCGCGTCACGCAGGCCGTGCGCGAGCACCTTCGCGCGCACGGAGCGGAGGACGGGCCGCTCTCGCGGCTTCGCGCGATCGACGTGCGGGAGCTCTTGCCCGATCGCGACGGGACCGCCACTGCGCTGCTCACCCTCGTCGTGCAGCGCGCGCACGAGAAAGAGCTCGCTCGCCTTCGAGACGTCGCCGCGGCGCTGATGCGCGACGTCCCG
>DATIQP010000484.1:0-7363 GCA_035470765.1 Polyangiaceae bacterium
CTTGCCGACGTACTTGCTCAGGAGCTTCTCGGGCGAGAGCAGATCGTAGCGGTAGTTCTGCTCGAGGACGCTCAGCGCCTTGCTCCCGTCCTCGCCGACGGACTTGACGTGGACCGTGTTCGGCTCGATCTGCGACGAGACGTCGCGGAACTCGAGCGAGACGCGCCCCGTCCCCAGCTCCACCTCGCGCACCTCGCGAACCAGGCCGAAGCCGTCGTTGTAGACGGTGACCGCCACCGCCTTGCGCGCGTCCGCCCGCGACACCCTCGCCGCCGCCGGGCCCGCGGTGTTTGCCTTCGGCGAGCCGCCGCACGCGCCGAGGCAGGCGCAGGCCAGGAGGAGGGCGGAGAGGTGGCGCATCTTGCGGCAGGGTAATGGACGGACTGGCCGCCAGAAAGTTCTATCCTGGCCGCATGCCGGACAAGAAGGACTCGGACCGCAGGACGACCGAGCGTCGGCCCCCCGACATCGACACACTCCCCTCGCCCACGGCCGACGTGGACTCGCTCGCAGCGACCCTCCTCTCTGACAAACAGGGAGAGCATCGCGCGGTCGCGCCCCCGCCCCCCGAGACGGTCTTCGACGCCGCCTCGCGCTACGCGCTGCGCCGGGTGCTCGGAGCCGGCGGGATGGGCGAGGTCCGGCTCTGCGCGGACGCGTGGATCGGACGCGACGTGGCGATGAAGGTCGTCAAGCCGTCCTCCGGCGGCTCCGCGTCGGAGACCCGCGGCCGCTTTCTCCGCGAGGCGTGCGTCCAGGGCCAGCTCGAGCACCCGAGCGTCGTCCCCGTCTACGACATCGGGCGGACGCCGGACGGCGAGACCTTCTTCACGATGAAGCGCATCGGCGGACACACCCTCGAGGAGATCGTCGACGGGCTGCGCGAGGGCGCGGCCGCGATCGCTGCAGACTACACGCGCCGCAAGTTGCTCTCGGCGATGAGCCAGGTCTGCCTCGCCGTCGCCTACGCGCACAGCCGCGGCGTCGTGCACCGCGACCTGAAACCCGCCAACGTCATGCTCGGCGACTTCGGCGAGGTGTACGTGCTCGACTGGGGCGTCGCCAAGGTCGCCGGGTCGTCGGAGGCGGCGCCTACGGCGAGCCCGGTCACGATCACCGGCGGCGGCCCGCTCACGCAGGCGGGATCGCTCGTGGGGACGCCGGGCTACATGGCGCCCGAGCAGGTGCGCGGTGAGCCTGTGACGCCGGCGACGGACGTCTACGCGCTCGGCCTGATGCTCTTCGAAGTGCTCGCGCTCGATCGAGCCCACGGGGGCGCCACGATCGAGGCCCTGTTGGCCTCGAGCCTGTGCCGCGTGTGTGCGCCGAGCGAGCGCGCCGGCGCCGCCGGCATCCCGCCGGAGCTCGACGCGATCTGCCAGCGCGCGACAGCGCTCGATCCGGCCGAGCGCTACGCGTCGGCGCGGGCGATGCACCAGGCCATCGAAGCCTTCCTCGACGGAGAGCGCGACGCCGAACGCCGTGGAGATCTCGTGCGCGCTCACCTCGCCGCGGCGCGCGCCGCCCTCGCGCGCGCGGCCGACGGCGGCCCGGAGGCGGAGCAGCACCGCGCGGAGGGCATCCGGGAGTTGGGCCGCGCGGTCGCGCTGGACCCCAGCGACGAGGGCGCGCTGCGCACCATCTCCGAGATCGTCCTCGCGCCGCCCGAGCGCCTGCCTCCCGAGGCCCGAGCGGAGCTCAAGGCGGTGGAGCTCCGCGATCGGGCGGCGGCCGCGCACCGCATGGCCGCCATGTACGCTGCGTGGCTGGCGCTCGTGCCGATGGTGCTCTGGATGGGCGTGGAGAACCGCCCGGCGCTCGCAGGCCTGATCGTGCTCGTCATCGCGGCGGCCGCGTACATGACGTGGGTGGGCTCGTCGCCGGAGCGCGCCCGGCCGCGCTACGCGCGGGTCGCCTTCGGACTGAACTTCCTGCTCGTCGCGTGGTCCGCGACCATCTTCGGCCCGTTCGTCTTCACGCCGGGCATCGCGACGAGCAGCGCGGCGGGCTTCGTGATCTCGCTGCGGGCCAACCGCATCACGCGCCGCGCGCTCGCGGTCCTGTCCGTCGCGGCCGTCTTCGTCCCGACCCTCCTGCAGTGGGCCGGCGTACTGCCGCCCTCGTACTCCTTCGAGCACGGCGTCATCGTGATTCATCCCCTCATCGCCGACTTCCCGCCCGCCCTGACGCGCTTCGCGTGGACCGCCGTCACGCTCGCGCAGCTAGTGCTCCCCGCGCTGCTCATCGGGCGAGCCGCCGAGGCGCTGGTCACCGCCGAGGAGCGCAACTTCGCGCAGGCCTGGCGCCTTCGGCAGCTGTTGCCGGCGGCGCCCGCGAAGTGATTCGAAGCTCAGCGCCTCGAAATCGTCCGCGCGACCATGTCGGTCAGCCGCTCGCGTTGGGATTCCCGATCGCTCCCCGGCAACCCCTCCGGCGGAGGGATCTCGTCGACCGGCACGAGCTCGAGCTCGGTGCCTTCGGGGAGATGCGTGGGCTCATCGAGGACAAGCCGGCCCTTGGTCACACGTGCGCGCATCAGCATGGAGAGAAAATAGCGTCCTCCGTTCGGGTTGGGGAAGACTCGAAGTGCATTCGTCGATCGCAGTCGCGTTTTTCGCCGCGCGTCCCTTGACACGTGAACCGCTTGCACCGGAGTGCGCGGGGCGTGCGCTCTTCGCGGCGCGCGGCGGAGGGGTTGCCGGCGTGGCACGACGGGTGCTTGAGCCATGGCATGAAGCCGCTGCTCACGAATCGTCTCGGTGGGGAAGATGCCGCCTGGCTCCACATGGAGGACCGAAACAATCCGATGATCGTCAACGGCATCGTGGAGCTCGCCGAGCAGTTGCCGCGCGAGCGCGTGGTGGAGATCGCCCGCCGCCACCTCGACCCGCGCATGCGAGCCCGCGTGGTGGAACGGCGCTTCGGAGTCGGGGGCCCGCGGTGGGAAGCCGACCCCAGCTTCGACATCGAGAGCCACATCGAGTCCGTCAGCCTGCCCGCCTCGACGGAGGACGCGGCGTTGCGACAGTTCATCGGGCGCACGGTGAGCACCTTGCTCGATCGCGACAAGCCGCTGTGGCGGCTCTACGTGATCGAGCGGCCGGGCGCGGGCACCACCTTGCTCTTCCGCGTCCACCACGCCATCGGCGACGGCTTCGCGCTGCTCGGCATGCTCCTCTCGATGTGCGACGAGCCGCCTTCGCTCCCGATGATCGCGAACGCCGTCAAGCCGTCGGGCCACCGGGCGGCGGAGCAGGCGCGGTCGCTCGCGCTATTGGCGCTGCTTCCGCCCGACCCGAAGTCGCTCCTCAAGGCCGAGCTCGGGACCGACAAGCGCGTGGCCTGGTCCGAGCCCCTCGCTCTGGACGAGATCAAGGCGATCGCCAAGGCGAGCTCCGCGACGGTCAATGACGTCCTCGTCTCGACGATCGCCGGAGCGCTGCGCCGGTACCTGCTACGCCACGGGGCGAGCATCGACGATCGATTCGCGCTGCGTGCAATGCTTCCCGTCAACCTGCGCAGCGAGCCGGCCACCACGATGGGCAACCACTTCGGACTCGTGGTGCTCACGCTCCCGCTCGGCGAGGCCGACGCGCGCGATCGCCTCATGACGGTGAAGCGTAGGATGGATCACCTCAAGTCGACGCCCGAAGCGGTCGTCGCCTACGAGCTGCTCTGGGCGATGGGCTACGTGCCGCGCAAGGTCGAGGGCCTGGGCGTCGATTTCTTCGGCAAGAAGTCGTCGCTCGTGCTCACCAACGTCCCGGGACCACGCGAGCGGCTGCACCTCGCGGGTGTGCCCATCGAGCGGATGATCTTTTGGGTGCCGCAGTCGGCTCACATGGGCCTCGGCGTGAGCATCTTCAGCTACGCGGGCGAGGTCACGTTCGGCGTGATCTCGGACGCGAACATCATCGCC
This sequence comes from Polyangiaceae bacterium, assembly GCA_035470765.1. GTDB lineage: Bacteria > Myxococcota_A > Polyangia > Polyangiales > Polyangiaceae > DASXHD01. The sequence continues at coordinate 3,920 of DATIQP010000484.1, forward strand.
GACCCGGACGCGCTCGTGGCCGAGATGCACGTCGAGCTCGCTGCCCTCAAGGCGCGTAGCCGAGCTCGAGCGGCCGCCGTTGCCGCTGCCGCCGCTGCCGCCGAGGCGCCCCGAGAAGAAACCGCCGCCCCTCGCTGAGGCGATCGAGCATCCGCTGCATCGTGCTCTCGACCTCGCGATAGCAGCGCTCGACGACGGCCTCGTCGTCCGCGGCGGATGGGCCGAGCTCCGGCCAGCGGATCGGCGGTCCAAACGTCATCGAGACCTGCGCGGGCAGCGGCAGGTACGGAACGAAGCCGAGGGTGACGCCCCACGGGATCGCAAAGATGATGGGCAAGACCTCGGTCCGTCCCCACACGTGCGCCCGCACCAGTCGCGCGATGCGGTCGCCGCGGGTGAGGACGACGAACTGCTCGTGGGCGCCCGCCGTCACCACGGGGACGATGGGGACCTGCTCGCGCAGCGCCAGCTTGAGGAACCCCTTGCGCCCGCCGAGGACGACCTTGTTCCGATCGCGGAAGGAGCGGAAGGCGTCGAGGTCCGAGCCCGGATACACGACGACGCAGGCGCCGGCGGCGAAGGCCTGCTTCGCGCTTTCGTGGTCGGCGCGGAGCATCCCGAGCTTGGCGGCGTACTTGCGGAAGAGCGGATCCTCGAAGACGAAATCGTGCACGAGCGAGTACATCGCCCGCTGCGCGCCGAAGTGATCATGGATGGCGAGGCCGGTGAAGAACCCCTCGCTCGGCAGCAAGCCGCCGTTGTGGTTGCCGACGAGCAAGACCGGACCGCTCGCCGGGATGTTCTCCACGCCCTCGACCCGCAACCGGTAGTAGTACCTCGTGAGGATGCGGTAGAGCTCGACCACCAGCGTGACGAACTCGGGGTCTCGAGCGCGCACGTCGTCGGCGGTCGCCAAGCCGGCTCGGCCCTGGTAGCGCCGCGCGGCGAAGCGGAGAAAGCGCGCCACGAGCCGCGGCGGGCACAGGAGCACGCGCCGATCCTCGCGGGGGATGATCCGCCGCGCGCGGCGTAGCCAGCCGACGGTGTCGCCGACGAGTGCCATCGACGATCAAGGTAACCACCCGCCCGCGGGGCGAGGGATACCTCGACCGCTACTTGGCCGGCGGAGGCGGGGCCTTCGACGGACCGGCTCCGCCCATGGGAGAGCCGCCGGAGACCTTGCCCTTCTTGTCGCCCGAGTGGCCGTGGAAGGTGCGCGTCGGCGCGAACTCGCCGAGCTTGTGGCCGACCATGCGCTCCGTCACGAAGACGGGGACGAACTTGCGGCCGTTGTGCACCGCGAACGTGAGGCCGACGGCCTCCGGCGTGATGGTGCTGCGGCGCGACCAGGTCTTGATGACCTTCTTGCTCTGCGTCGCCTGGGCGGCGGCGATCTTCTCGTTGAGGTGCCCGTCGACGAACGGGCCTTTCTTAATTGAACGCGGCATAGCTTAATCAGCCCTTTTCCTTGCGACGCTTCACGAGGAAGTGGTCGGTACGCTTGTTGTTGCGGGTCTTCAGGCCCTTGGCGAGCTGACCCCACGGCGAGCAGGGGTGTCGGCCGCCGGAGGTGCGGCCCTCGCCGCCGCCCATCGGGTGATCGACCGGGTTCATCGTGACGCCGCGGTTGTGCGGGCGCTTGCCGAGCCAGCGCGAGCGACCAGCCTTGCCGATCGAGATGTTGGCGTGGTCGATGTTGGAGACCTGGCCGACGGTGGCGTGGCAGTCGAGGTGCACCATGCGCACCTCGCCGCTCGGCAGGCGGACCTGCGCGTAGTCGCCGTCCTTGGCCATGAGCGCGGCGCCGACGCCGGCGGAGCGAACGAGCTGAGCGCCCTTGCCCTTCTTCAGCTCGATGTTGTGGATCGTCGTGCCGAGCGGGATGTGGCGGAGCGTGAGCGCGTTGCCGGGTTTGATGTCGGCCGACTTGTGCGAGATGACCTTGTCGCCGACGTTCATCCCGTCGGGCGCGAGGATGTAGCGCTTCTCGCCGTCCGTGTAGTGGAGGAGCGCGATGCGCGCGGTGCGGTTCGGGTCGTACTCGATCGAGGCGACCTGAGCCGGCACGCCGATCTTGTCGCGGCGCCAGTCGATGATGCGGTAGCGCTGCTTGTGGCCGCCGCCGCGAAAGCGCGACGTGATGCGGCCGTGGGCGTTGCGCCCGCCGGTCGAAGTCTGGTGCTCGGTCAGCTTGCGCTCCGGCCTCTTGCCCTTCGTCAGCTCCTTGAAGTCGCTGACGGTGTAGTAGCGGCGCGCTGCGCTTGTCGGTTTGTAAGCCTTGATACCCATGATCTCACTCGGTCTCGGCGAAGAAGTCGATCGTGTCGCCCTCTTTGAGGGTGACAACGGCCTTCTTCCAGTTTTGGGTCTTCTCGTAGCCGCGGCCCATGCGCCGATCGCGGCCACGGACGATGCTCGTGTTCACGCCGAGCACCTTGACCTTGAACATGGCCTGGACGGCCTCCTTGATCTGCACCTTGTTGGCGTCGCGCGAGACCTCGAACACGATCTGGTTCTTGTCGCGCAGGCGGTTGGCCTTCTCGGTGAGGACGACGGGGCGTCGCAGGATCTGATCCGGCCTCATTTCACACCTTCCTTGGCGGCGGCGTGCGCGTCGTGGCCCTTCTCCTTCAGGCACCGAGCCTCGAGGGCCTTGGCGGCGTCCTTCGAGAGCACGAGCGTGTCGTGGCGGAGCAGGTCGTAGACGTTGACGCCCTCGGGGGGCAGAAACTGGTGGTCGCGGCAGTTGCGGATCGAGAGCTTGAGGTTCTCGTTGTCCTGGCCGTCGACGACCATCACCTTCTTGTCGGCCTTGAGCGTGGCGAGCGCGGAGAGCAAGCCCTTGGTCTTGACCTCCTTGAGCTCGAAGCGATCCACGACCACGAGTCGGCCTTCCTTCGCGAACTTCGAGAGCGCGCTGCGCAGCGCGCCCAGGCGGACCTGCCGCGGCGGGCGGTAGCTCCAGTCGCGGGGGCGCGGCGGGTGAGCCTGACCGCCGCCGACATACACCGGCGCGCGGATCGAGCCGTGACGCGCGCGGCCCGTGCCCTTCTGCTTGTAGAGCTTCTTCGAAGAGCCGCTGACGGCGCTGCGCTCCTTGGCCGAGGCGGTGCCCTGGCGGCGGGAGGCGAGCTGCGCCTTCACGACCTCGTAGAAGAGCTGCTCTTTGACCTCGGTACCGAACACTTCGTCGGAGAGGTCGAGCGACCCGACCTTCTCGCGTTTCATGTTGAAGACATCGATCTTCGCCACGACGTCCTCCTTTACGACTTGATCTCGACGTCGACGCCAGCCGAAAGATCGAGCTTCATCAACGCGTCGAGGGTTTGCTGCGTCGGCTCGAGGATGTCGAGCAGGCGCTTGTGGGTTCGGATCTCGAACTGCTCGCGCGACTTCTTGTCGACGTGCGGGCCGCGCAAGACCGTGTACTTCGAGATGTGCGTG
>DATIQP010000485.1:0-4512 GCA_035470765.1 Polyangiaceae bacterium
GAAGCTCTGCGAGCACGCGCCCGGCGCGGTGTTGTCGGCGGTGTGGGTGATGTAACCGCCCACGATGGCGTGGTGGCCTCGACCGTAGCGAAAGCCCATGAGCGTGGGCACCCCCCAGAAGGTGACGCGCATCCAGTGCTCCGCGTCCGGCAGGAGGAGCCGCACCGAGCCTTGCTTGTCGACGCGCGCGCCGAGCGGCGCAAGCTTGAGCTCCTCGAGCGCGGACGCGTGCTCCACACCGCCGCTGCCCCCCTCGGACGGGCGGCCATCGTCCTGAGGCGGCGAGGCGGCCGCAGCGATGACCGAATGCGGCACCGCGCCCGACGAGCATCCGGTAGCCAGGAACACGAGGCAGAGCCATCTACGCATGACCACGATGAATGATGGACGAAAACCTCGAAAGTTCCACACACCCGTGGGGGAAATTGGGACACGTGTAGCGCTCCGCCTCCGCGCTCGAGCCAGAAATTCCCGGGTTTCGTGCGGTTCGCCGTGGCACAGGCGGTGCACCGGGAGGGGCGAGTCGGCACGACCGGGTCTGTCCCGTCTTGCCTGAGGGTGGCCCCTGGAGGAGCAATCATCATGAACGCGCTGTCTTGCGAGAGTCCCAGCACGCCTCTTCCGCCGCTTCGTTCGGTGGTGCCCGCCCGCGTCTTGCTCGCGGAGGACGACCGGGACATGCGCGAGATGATCGCCGGTGCGCTCCGGGTCGACGGCCACCACGTCGACGAAGCCGCGGACGGCCGCACGGCGCTCCTTCGCATCGCTCGCGCGATGAGCGGCGCAAACGCCTACCAGCTCGTGATCTCCGACATTCGCATGCCGATCTGCGGCGGGCTCGAGATCCTCCAGGATCTGCGCCGGAGCCACACCCGCATCCCGATGATCCTCATGACCGCCTTCGGCGACGAGACGATGCAGGCCGCGGCGCGCGCGCAGGGGGCGGTGCTGTTGAACAAGCCGTTCGACCTCGACGATCTACGCGTCACGGTCGTGTCCATGATCGAGCCGCTGCGCACGCCGTCGCGGAAGCGTACGAGCTGGAGCTGAGGCTACGTCACAGACCACTCGAGTTGATGGTCTCGCGCCGCGCTGGGCGCCGACAAGCGGCAGCGTGAAATCTCCGGCGGGACCGGCACGTGCCGTCTTGGCGTGCCCAAGCCGACCGGTTCAGGTCACTGCTGCTTTGGGGGCTCAGCGGCCCGCGGCGCGGTCCGCGGCGCGGTCCGCGGCGGCCCACTGCTCGAGCCGGCGGTAGAGCGTCTTGCGGTCCCAGCCGAGGATGCGCGTCGCCATGCTCTTGTTGCCACCGACGGCCTCGAGCACGCGCAGCGTGTAGCGGCGCTCGACCTCCTCCATCGAGACGAGCTCCTGAGGGTCGTCGCTGGTGACGAGCACGTGCGACGAGCGATAGTCGCGGATCTTCTCGGGCAGATCGTCGACCACGATCTCCTCGTATTGCGTCACCGCGACCGCGCGCTCGATGCAGTTCTGGAGCTCGCGGACGTTGCCGGGCCACGCGTAGGCCAGGAGCTTGTCGGCGACGGCGGGGGAGAAGCCGCGGATCTTCTTGTTCGAGCGCTCGGCGAAGCGCATGAGAAAGTGCTGGGCGAGCAAGAGGATGTCTCCGCCGCGTGCGCGCAGCGGCGGCAGCTCGATCTGGATGACGTTGAGCCGGTAGAGCAGGTCCTCGCGGAAGCGCCGCTCCACGACCGCCGACTCGAGATCGCGGTTGGTCGCGGCGACGATGCGTACGTCGAACGGGACCTCGACGTTCGAGCCGACGGGCCGCAGCATGCGGGTCTCGAGCGCGCGCAGGAGCTTGACCTGCATGGCGCTCGGCATCTCGCCGACCTCGTCGAGGAACAGCGTGCCGCCCGCGGCCTCGATGAACAGGCCCGCGCGCTTCTCCTTGGCGTCGGTGAAGGCGCCCTTGGCGTGGCCGAACAGCTCGCTCTCGAGCAGCGGCTCCGGCACCGCGCCGCAGTTGATCGCGACGAACGGCCCGGCCCGCCGGCGACTGAGCTCGTGGAGCGCGCGAGCGACGAGCTCCTTGCCCGTGCCGCTCTCGCCGGTGACCAGCACGCTTGCCTCCGCGTCGGCCACGCGGTGCACGAGCATGGCGACCTGGCGCATGGCCTGGCTGGTGCCGAGCAGGCCGGCGAGCTGCGCGGGCTCTCCGGTGGCCTGGCGCAGGCGCTTGACCTCTTCGCGCAGGCTGCGCTGCGAGATGGCGCGCTCGATCGCGAGCACGACCGTGTCGGCGTCGAGGGGCTTGGTGAGGAAGTCGAACGCGCCCGCGCGGATGGTCGCGATGGCCGTCTCGAGGCTCCCGAAGCCGGTCATGACGACGACCGGCACGTCGGGCCGGTTTTCCACGACGCGCGCGCAGAGGTCCAGGCCGTTGAAGCCGCGCATCCTGATGTCGGTGACGACGACGTCCACCTCGTCGGCGATGACGGCGCTGAACGCCTCGTCGGCGGAGCTGCACACGCGGACGCGATAGCCGCGTGCGCGGAGGCCGTCCTCGAGCATCCGACACATCTCGGCGTCGTCGTCGACGATGAGCACACGCGCGGTCATGCGATCCCCTCCGCAGGGAAGAATAGCTGGAAACAACTCCCCTGGCCGAGCTCACTCGTCACCTCGGCGAAGCCCGAGTGCTCCTGCACGATTCCGTAGGTCACCGAGAGGCCGAGGCCCGTGCCCTCGCCGAGGTCCTTGGTCGTGAAGAACGGCTCGAAGACGCGCGGCAGATCCGCCGGCGCGATGCCCGCCCCTCCGTCCTTCACCGCGACGCAGACGTACTCGGACTCGTCGTCCGCGTCGGGTGCCTTGGCGCGCACGCGCTTGGCGTCGATCAAGACCTCGCCGCCCTTCGGCATGGCCTGGATGGCGTTGACGACCAGGTTGGCCACCGCTTGCTCCACCTGCACCGCGTCGACCTCCGCCGTGACGTCGCCGCCGTCGGCCGCGAGCGTGAGCTCGACACCGTTGCGCTTCGCCAGCGGGCTCAGCAGGTCGAGCGCGCGGCGCGATACGTCGCGCAGGTCAGCGCGCGTCTTGTTGGCAGGCCGGCGCCGGGCGAAGTCGAGCAGGCCGCGGACGATCTCGGACATGCGGTTGACCTGACTCTGGATCACCTGCGAGTACTGCGCCACCTGCTCCTTGGAGGTGTCGGGGCCGGCCATCATCTTGGCGCGCCCCGCGATCACGCTCAGGGGCGTGCCGAGCTCATGCGCGATACCCGACGCGAGGGTGCCGACCGTGCGGAGGCGGTCGACGTGCCGCAGCTGCTCCACGGCCTTGAGGCGGGCTTGCGCTTCTTTTGCAGCACGGGCCTGCGCCGCCAACAGCCGGTCGCACATGCCGTTCATCTCGGAGGCGAGCTCCCCGATCTCGTCGGTGCGGTCGAGCGAGAGGCGCCGCGTGAAGTCCCCCGCGCCGATGCGGCGGGCGTGCTCGGCGAGGACGGCCATGGGCCTGCCCACGTAGCGGAGCCCGAAGATCGTGGCCACTGCGGCGGCGCCGAGGATCGCGATGAGCGCGGCCACGAGGCGGTCCTGCGTGATGAGGACGGCAACCGAGCGCTCCTCGGTGAGCGCCTGGGCGACCTCGATGGCGCCCCTCTTCCCGATGGGCACGTAGGCATACAGCCGGTCGGCACGGTCGAGCGAGACCTCTCCGCCATCCTCGAGCGCGGCGCGCTCGTTCGGTTGGAGGAACGGGGTCGACTCCGGGTCGTGGAACGACGCCCAGCGCAGGTTGACCGTGGACATCGTCGCATCGGTCTTCTGGAGCAGGCGGACCGCTTGCGGCTCACCCTCGGTCTCGACGAGCTCCCGGATGGCCGGCCTCAGCGCGTGCCCGGTGACGGCGAGCTCGCTGCGGACGACGTTTCGGTAGACCCGGACGGCCCGGCCGATCTCGATGTAGCTCACCACGCCGAGCAGTGTGAGGAACACGGCGAGCGTGACGACGATGATCTTTCTGGCCAGCTTCATGCAGCACCCGAACATCAAGCAAGGACCGAGCGGCGCCTTTTCTCAGTAACCACTTTCGAGGCCGACGGGGGTGTGGAATTTTGGGACTTTTGCCCTCACAAGCGGGTGCAAGCTCGGCCGATTTGCGCTAAACGGACTCCTCCGTCGGGGGGGTAGCCCCCAGCTCGAAGAAGGTGTCCAGAACATGCCCCAGCTCCACGACTCCTCGGGTAAGCCCGTCACCCTCCAGAACGCTCACCTGGCCAAGTGGATCGACGAGATGGCCGCCCTCTGCAAGCCCGACAAGGTTGTGGTGTGCGACGGTTCGGAGGACGAGAAACGGCGCCTGACGGAGCTCGCGGTCTCCACCGGCGTCCTCATCCCCCTCAACCAGGAGAAGCTGCCCGGCTGCTACCTGCACCGCTCCAACCCGAACGACGTCGCCCGGGTCGAGAACCTCACCTTCATCTGCAGCAAGAACAAGGAAGACGCCGGCCCGACGAACAACTGGATGGCCCCCCAGGAGGCC
>DATIQP010000486.1:0-4278 GCA_035470765.1 Polyangiaceae bacterium
GGGTCACCTTCGCACGCGCTCGTCGAGAAGGGCCTCGAGATCCTCCGGCGTCTGGCGCACCGGGGCGCCGCCGGCTCCGACCCGCAGACGGGCGACGGCGCCGGCATCCTGATCCAGATCCCGCACGCCTTCTACCAGCACGAGCTCGAGCGTCGCGGCGTCGAGCTGCCGAACCCGGGCGACTACGGCGTGATGCAGGCCTTCCTCTCGCGGGACCGCGCGCGCTGCGCCACGCAGATGCGCATCATCGAGTCGGTCGTGCGCTACCACAACCAGATCGTCGTCGGCTGGCGCGATCTGCCGGTCGACCCGCGCGTGCTCGGGCCGACGGCCGAGGCGAGCCGGCCGACCATGAAGCAGCTCTTCATCGGCCGCGTCGCACCCCACGCCAACTTCGAGCGCATCCTATTCATGATCCGCAAGCGCGCCGGGCGGCTCATCACCCAGCAGCTCGGCGGTCACGACGACTTCTACGTCGCGAGCTGCTCGAGCAAGACCGTGGTCTACAAGGGCCTCGCGCTCCCGGAGCGGCTCGCCAACTTCTACGGCGACCTCGCCGACCCCGCCGTCCGCACCTCGCTGTCGGTCGTGCACTCTCGCTTCAGCACCAACACCTTCCCGACCTGGGAGCGCGCGCACCCGTACCGGCGCATCGCGCACAACGGCGAGATCAACACGCTGCGCGGCAACCAAACGTGGATGGGCGGCCGCGAAGCGCTCCTCGAGAGCCCCGCCTTCGCCGAGCACCTGAGTGACTTCAAGCCGATCATCCGCGTCGGTGGGAGCGACTCGGCCTCGCTGGACAACGTCGTCGACTTCCTCGTCGCGAGCGGCCGCCCGCTGCCGCACGTGATGATGATGCTCGTGCCGGAGGCCTGGTCCACGCAGGCCGACATGCCGCGCGAGCGGCGCGCGTTCTACGAGTACCACGCGGCGCTCGTCGAGCCGTGGGACGGCCCCGCGGCGCTCGTCTTCACCGATGGCGATCTCGTCGGCGCCACGCTCGACCGTAACGGTCTGCGCCCGGCGAAGTACGTGGTGACGCGCGGCGGGCTGGTCGTCATGGCGAGCGAGCTCGGCGTGCTCGACTTCGACGCGGAGGACGTGGTCGAGAAGGGCCGCCTCAGCCCCGGCAAGATGCTCCTCGTCGACGTGAAGAACCGGCGCATCGTCAGCGACGACGAGATCAAACGCGACATGGCGTCGCGCCAGCCGTACGAGGCCTGGGTCGAGCAGAACAAGATCGAGCTCTCCGGCCTCGCCGGCGTCGCGACGCTGCGCACGCTCACGCCCCAGGAGCGCGAGCGGCTCGAGCGAGCCTTCGGCTACTCGCGCGAGGAGCTCCGCGTCGTGCTCGCCCCGATGGCCGAGCGCGGCGAGGAGCCGATCGGCAGCATGGGCAACGACACGCCGCTCGCGGTGCTGAGCGACGTCCCGCAGCCGCTCTTCCGCTACTTCAAGCAGCAGTTCGCGCAGGTCACCAACCCGCCGATCGATCCCATCCGCGAGGAGCTCGTGATGTCGCTCACGAGCTGCGTGGGCGGCGAGGGGAACCTCTTGACCGAGACGCCGCGCCAGTGCCGGCTGCTCGAGCTGCCGCACCCGATCCTCACGAACGACGACATGGCGCGGCTGCTCGCCAGCCCGCTCGAGGACTTCCGCGTCGCGACCATCGATGCCGTCTTCGATCCGGCCGCGGGGCCGCCCGGCGAAACGCTCTCGGCTGCGCTCGACCGCATCGGCTCCGAGGCCATCGAGGCGGTGGGCGCCGGCGCGAGCGTGGTGGTCGTGAGCGATCGCGGCGTGGGCGAGGCGCGCGTCGCGATCCCGAGCCTGCTCGCGTGCTCGGCTGTGCACCACGCCCTCATCCGCGCGGGGCGCCGCATGCGTTGCGGCATCGTCGTCGAGTCGGCCGAGCCGCGCGAGGTCACGGACGTGGCGCTGCTCGTCGGCTATGGCGCCGGCGCCGTCAACCCCTACCTCGCGATGGAGGTCGCCTCCGAGCTCGGCGGCGCCGACGGCCCGAAGAACTACGTCAAGGCGCTCCGCAAGGGGCTGCTCAAGATCCTGGCGAAGATGGGCATCTCGACGCTGTCGAGCTACCACGGCGCGCAGATCTTCGAGGCCATGGGGCTCGGCGAGGGCGTCATCGAGCGCTACTTCCCCGGCACCGCGTCGCGCACCTCGGGCGTCGGCCTCGAGGAGATCGCGCGCGAGGCGCTCGCGCGTCACGCGATGGGCTTCGGTCCGCGCGGCGCGCTCGAGGGCGAGTTCGACGGAGGCGTCTACGCCTGGCGCGCGCAGGGCGAGCGCCACGCCTGGTCGCCCGACGCCGTCGCGAGCTTGCAGCGCGCGGTGAGGGTCGACGACGCCAAGAGCTACGAAGAGTTCTCGCGCCTGATCAACGAGCCCTCCGGCGGGCCGATCACGCTCCGCAGCCTCTGGGATTTCGCCAGGACGCGGCCGCCCGTGCCCCTCGACGAGGTCGAGCCCGCGACCGCGATCGTGCGCCGTTTCGCGACGGGCGCGATGTCCTTCGGCAGCATCAGCAAGGAAGCCCACGAGAACCTCGCCATCGCCATGAACCGCATCGGCGGGCGCTCCAACAGCGGCGAGGGAGGCGAGGACCCGGAGCGCTTCGTCCCGCTGCCGACCGGCGACAGCAAGCGCAGCGCGATCAAGCAGGTCGCGAGCGCGCGCTTCGGCGTGACGGCGCACTACCTGGTCAACGCCGACGAGCTTCAGATCAAGATCGCGCAGGGTGCCAAGCCGGGCGAGGGCGGGCAGCTCCCGGGCCACAAGGTCGACGAGGTCATCGCGCGCGTACGCCACTCGACGCCGGGCGTGACGCTCATCTCGCCGCCGCCGCACCACGACATCTACTCCATCGAGGACCTCGCGCAGCTCGTCTTCGATCTCAAGCGCGTCAACCCGCGCGCGAGCGTGAGCGTGAAGCTCGTCAGCGAGGCCGGCGTCGGCACCATCGCCGCGGGCGTCGCCAAGGCCCACGCCGACGCGGTCCACATCGCCGGCCACGACGGAGGCACCGGCGCGTCGCCGCTCTCCTCGATCCACCGCGCGGGCGCGCCCTGGGAGATCGGCCTCGCCGAGACGCAGCAGGTGCTCGTCAAGAACGGCCTGCGCGGGCGCATTCGCGTCCAGGTCGACGGCCAGCTCAAGACCGGGCGCGACGTCGCCTTCGCCGCGCTGCTCGGCGCCGACGAGTTCGGCTTCGCCACCGCGCCGCTCGTCGCCAGCGGCTGCGTGCTGATGCGGAAGTGCCACTTGAACACGTGCCCGGTCGGCGTCGCCACGCAGGACCCCGTGCTGCGGGCGCGCTTCCGCGGCACGCCGGAGCACGTCATCCGGTATTTCTTCTTCGTCGCCGAGGAGCTGCGCGGCATCATGGCGAGCCTTGGCTTCCGCACGCTCGACGAGATGATCGGCCGGGTCGAGCACATCGTGCCGCGTACGGCGAGCCCCGCCGGGCGCGCCCGGGGCGAGCCTGGCGCGCCCGGCTGGGGCGCGGAGAAGGCGCGCATGCTCGACTTCTCCGACGTGCTCATGCCCCCGGAGGATGGGCAGTCCCCGCTCTGCGCCGCCTCCCGCGTGATCGACGAGCCGCTCACCCCGCTCGACGCCACGCTGATCGACGAGGCGCGGCTGTCGCTCCGCTATCGCGAGCCCACGACGATGCGCGCGACCATCACCAACGCGGACCGCGCCTTCGGCGCCGCGCTCGCCGGCGAGATCGCGCGCAGGTTCGGCGCCGACGGCCTCCCCGAGGGCACGGTCACCATCGAGGCGAGCGGCACCGGCGGGCAGAGCTTCGGCGCCTTCGCGGTGAAGGGGATGCTCGTCGTGCTCGAGGGCGACGCGAACGACTACGTCGGCAAGGGCCTCTCGGGCGGCACGCTCGCCGTCTTCCCGCCGCGGCGCGCCCGCTTCCGCGCGTGCGACAACGTCGTCGTCGGCAACACGGTGCTCTACGGCGCCACGAGCGGCAAGGCCTTCTTCGCGGGTCGCGCGGGCGAGCGCTTCGCCGTCCGCAACAGCGGCGCGACCGTCGTCGTCGAGGGCGTCGGCGATCACGCGTGCGAGTACAGGACGGGCGGTACCGTCGTCGTCCTCGGCACCACCGGCCGCAACTTCGGCGCCGGCATGAGCGGCGGCATGGCCTTCGTCTTCGACGAGGACGGCGCGTTCGGGCGTCGCGTCAACGAAGGCAGCGGCCTCGAGATCGGCGCCCCCGATCGGGACGAGCTCGACGCCGTCCAC
>DATIQP010000487.1:0-3861 GCA_035470765.1 Polyangiaceae bacterium
GGTCATACCTGCGCCGGCCACCCCCGGGATATGTCTTCGATGGGGTGGCCGTGGCCAAGGACAAGCAGCTCTCGAAGTTCTACGCGTTCCTGGCGAAGCCGCTCTTCTTCCGGGCAAGGTTCGCGCTCGCCCTGCTGGTCGGCCTGCTCGCGCTGGCCATCACGCAGCCGCTCTGGCGCATCCAGATCTACTCGCCGCAGTACGCGAGCGGGCTGACCCTCGACATCTACGCGCACAAGATCGACAGCGGCCGCGGAGGCGCGGATCTGCGCGACATCAACATCCTGCACCACTACATCGGGATGCACCCCATCGATCGGCAGGACCTCTCCGATCTCGACTGGATGCCCTTCGCGCTCGGGCTCATCGCGATCCTCGCCCTCCGCTGCGCGGCGGTCGGCGACGTGCGGTCGCTCGTCGACGTGGTCGTGATGACGTTCTACGTCTCGGCGTTCGCCATGGTCCGCTTCTTCTTGAAGATGCAGGCCTACGGCGAGAACCTCGACCCGGACGCGCCGGTCAAAGTGAGCCCGTTCAGCCCGCCGCTCTTCGGGTCGAGCCGCGTCGGCGAGATCATGACGTTCACGACGCCTCGCGCGGGCGCGTACCTCGTCGCGCTCTTCGCCGCGGGTGCCCTGGCGATCCTCGCTTACCACCTCGTCGTCGGGCGGCGCAGCGAGCTCGGGGCTCGATGACCCCGTCGCGCCTCGCCTGGGCGGGCGCGGCGCTGCTCGCGCTCGGCTGCCGTCATCGCGAAGAACCCAGGCCGACCCCGGCGCCGACCGCGGCCGCGAAGGTCTCGTGCACGCCCCGCACCGCCGAGAAGCTCGGCATCCCGTTCGTGCGGGTGTGCCCGCCGGGCGAGCCCGGGTTCTGGATCAACGCGGCGCCCATGGGTTGCTCGGCCGGCGAGCACGAGGGCATACGGTGTCCACCGACCACGCCGATCGGACACCCGGTGGGAACCGGCGGGCCGCTCCACTCGTCGCTCGCCGCCGTGACCGACCACGATACTGCCGCTCGCCTCTGCTACTTCCGCATGGGCGGCCACGTCGCCTCGCGCGCGGAGCGATCGAAGGCGAGGGCCGCCGGCCTCGCGACGGTGCTCGTGACAGAGTCCGACGCATCGCCCGTGCGATTCCGCCTCGAGGAGGCACCCGAGTGGGTCACCGAGGAGGCCGGGGAGGCGTGCGAGAACGGCCTTCCGTCAGAGACGTGTCACTTCGGCTGGTTCCCGTCGACGAGCCGGAGCACCGCCATCCGGTGGCCGCAGGTGCGCGCGTGCGACGCGCGGTTCGTGGCGCCGCCCCCCGCGGACACCGCGCTCGCCCCGCTCGGCTCGGGGTGCGCCGCCGCGACGTGGACGTGGCCGCCCGACGGCGGCTCCGTCGCCCTCCCTTGCGCGCTCAAGAGCCCGGCGCGAAACGATCGCGGCGAGCCCGTGAGCGCTGCGTTCACGTTCTCGTGCGTCGCCCCCGTCGCGCGCACGCATCCGGAGGGGCAGGACGTCGACACCGCGGCGTATCGATGCGTGCTGCCCGAATCCGCGCTCGGCACGTTCGACCCGGACGGGGGTTGAGCCTCTCCCGGTCACGGAGTTGACCGATGTCACGACCGGCCGCGCCAGCTGGACCATGGTGTGGGCTCGCGCGACCGAGCGCGGTCCCGATGAGCACCCCGCCCCACGCGAAGCCTCGCACCGCCGATCCGGAGACGTCGGCGGACGCAGCCATGCTGGAGGCGCAGAAGCTGGCGTTCGCTCCCATCATCTTCCAGGCCGCCTGTGAGGCGCGCGACATGGGCGTGCTCGACGTGCTCTTCCGCGCGGGCGCGCACGGCGCGACGGCCGACGAGGTCACGGCCGCGACGGGGCTCCGGTCCTACGCGGCGAGCCTGCTCCTGGAGGCGAGCTTCGCGGCGGGTCTCTGCGCGTACTCCGAGCGCCGGTTCTCGATCACCAAGATGGGCGTCTTCTGGACCAAGGACCGCATGACGCGCGTCAACGCCGAGTTCTCGTCCCACGTGTGCTACCGGTCCGCGTCGCGCCTCGGCGAATCGCTCCGCAGCGGTCTGCCCGCAGGCCTGCGCGAGCTCGGGCCCTGGCGGACCGTCTACGAGGGGCTCGCCGAGCTCCCCGCGGCTGCGAAGCAGGCCTGGTTCGCGTTCGACCATTACTACTCCGCGCAGGCCAGCGAGGCGTGCCTCGCCCGCGTCCTCGAGGGCGGGCCCCGGCACCTGGTCGACATCGGCGGCAACACCGGCGGCTTCGCGGAGCGCTGCCTGGCCGCCTCGCCCAGCACGCGGGTGACCATCGTCGATCTGCCGCAGCAGATCGGCCTCGCCAAGGCGGCGCTGGCCAAGAGCGAAGCGGCGCGGGACCGCGTGACGTTCGCGCCGGTCGATCTGCTCGCCGACCGCGCCGCCCTCCCGCCCGGCGCGGACGTCTACTGGATGAGCCAGTTTCTCGACTGCTTCTCCGAGCCGCAGATCGCCTCGATCCTGGCTCGCGTGCGAGAGGCGATGCCGCCGCGCGGCCGCGTCTACGTGCTCGAGACGTTCTGGGACAAGCAGCGCTTCGACGCGGCGCGGACGTGCGTGATCGGCACGTCGCTCTACTTCGCCTGCGTGGCCAACGGCAACAGCCGCATGTACGCCTGCGACGACATGCGGCGCCTGGTCCGCGACGCCGGCCTCACCGTCGAGCGAGAGTGGCACGACGTGGGCGTCGCGCACTCCCTGCTCGAGTGCCGCCGCTGAGCGAGCGGCGAGGTCTCAACCCTGGAACTTCGATGGATCGTGGATCACGAAGCCCGCGGCGGTCGTCGACAGGAGCCTGGCCCGCTGCCAGCGCGTCATGACGCGGATCGTGGTCTCCGAGCGCGCCCCGACGAGCCGCGCGAGGTCGGTGCGGGACAGCGCCACGGGGATCAGCACGGCGCCGTTGTCGAGCTCGTCGCCGAACCGCGCGACGAGGTGCGCGAGCAAGGCCGCCAGGCGCTGCTCGACGGGCCCCGCGGTCATGATGCGAATCTTCTCTCGGAGCGCGCGAGAGTGCTCGACGAGGGATCGATTGAGCGCCTGGGCCAGCGCGACGTCTTGCTGGAGCGCGGTCAGCACGGGATTCTTCTCGATCGACAAGACCTCGACGACCTCGGTGGCGGCGATCGCATCCGCGGGGTAGGAGCCGGTCGAGACGACGGCGACGTCGCCGATGTTCTCCCGCGGGCCGAACAGCGCGACGATGGCGTTGTCGCCATCCGGGTGGGACTGGCAGATCTTGACCAGGCCCGAGGCGATGACGGTGAACGACGTCGCCGGATCGCCCTCGTGCCAGATGAACTCACCTCGACGGAAGCGACGGCGGATGGCGCAGGGCGCGAACGTGGCGGCGGCCGCCTCGACCCCCTCGAACAGCCGCGAGGCCCGCAGCGTGCGCTCGATCCCGGTCAGCCGCTCGTCGGTGGCGCCCATCATCGCGCGCCCGTGAGCCCGATCGTGACGAACAGCGCGACGAGGTAGACGAGTGAGGCGTGGAACGTGGCGCGGGCCGACGCCCGGCGGAGAGCGTCGGCGAGACCGACGAAGAGGAAGGCCGCGCCGAGGCCGAGCGCGATCGGCAGGTACGCGGCCCCGACCACGTGGAGGGGAGCGAGCGCGGCGCTGGCGACGACGAGGGCCGCGATGAACTGGACGATCGCGAGGCGGGTCGCCGACTCGCCTCGAACCGACGGCATGACCACGAGGCGCGCGCGCTCGTACTCGTCCTTCCGGAACAGCGCGATCGCCATGAAGTGGGGCAGCTGCCAGAAGTACAGGATGGCGAAGAGCACCAGGCCGCCGGCGTCGACGCTCGCGGTCGCG